>CAYLZQ010000032.1:0-10678 GCA_964388045.1 uncultured Elusimicrobia bacterium
CACCGTGGTCGCGGGCGGGCCGGCCGGATCCTGCGCGAGCTCTGCCGGCAAGATCATGTTGAACGGCGACCTCTATTACGCCGGGGCAAGCTCCATCGCCGCGACCTCCCCCGGTTCCTTCGCCGCCCTGGCCTGCAATTGCCTGAGGTTCGACAAGTTCGGGGGGGACATGACCGCGGTCGGGATCTACTTCGTCCAGCAGGGCACCCAGATGCAGGCCTACGGCTCGACGGGCAGGAGGTTCCTGCTCTACGGGGTTAGGACACAGGGGATAGCGGTCAGGGGCTTTAGGCCAGTCATTAGCTACGATCCCAACCTCAGGGCCTACCCTCCTCCTGGGCTTCCCGAGAGGGCTCTCCTGGTCAACTGGATCTCTCGCTGAACGCCTCACGAAGTTCGGGGCCACCCCGCCATTTCCGCCCGAAGAGAAAGCCCCTCTGGAAAAGGCCTTTAGCGGCTGAAGATCCAGCGCACCAGGGCTTCCGTGAGATCAGCCGCGAAATCCGGATCATGCCCCCTCACCGCGAAGGTCCTGTGCTTCCAGTTGGATGGGTCGGCCACCGTGTCGATGTGACCCGCATGCTCGAGCAAGGCATAGCGGGAGCCTGGGAGCACAGCCTGCTCAGGGACGACCACCCCGTCGCTGTCTCGGCCGCCGAGGGTCCTGACCGCGGCGGCTGTCAGCCGCATCAGGAGCCTCGCCTGGGTTTCTTCGCTCACGCGCGTGACCAGGGAGAAAAGCCTGATCCCCTTGCGCAGGGGCAGGGACTCCAGAGCCTGCCTCCGCTCGAGGCTGAGGCTCTCAAGGACGCCCTGCAGGTCCGGGGAGGGTCCCCAGAGGCGGAGCGGCTTGAGCAGGCGCATGAGGGCGATGGCGGAATTGCGGATCAAGGGGTGGGAGAGGAACCAGTCCGCCACCGCGGTGCCGCGGTAGGGCGCTTGCAGGGCCACCAGGCGGGAGACCCTGTTTTGGAGCTTCGGAAACAGGACCAGGGCTTGCATCGCGTCCAGAGCCCCCTTGCTGTGCCCGATGAGGACGACTGGCATCTCCGAACGGGAGATGGCCTTGCGGATGATGGAGGCATTGACTTGAGAGCTGCCGATCGGCTCGGTCTTGACGAAGGAGGCCTTGAGGCCGAGATGGCGGAGCCTTCGGATGTTGGGTTTGAAGTAATTCGGGAGGCTGTCCCAGTTGATCCCGGGCACGAAGAGATAGCGGTAGCGCCTGGCGCTGCGGGGCAAGGGCCCAGCCTGATCGCCTTGCACTGCCTCTCGGTAGGCCATGAGGGAGTTGGTGTCTAGAGCGCCTGGAATGGGGAGGGAGGCTTGAGCTCCTTGAGATTCTCCGAAAGCTTCGCAAGCCGAGGCCTTGAGGCTCTCTGCTGGAGTTGAGCGGGGCTGGTGGCTTGCCTGAAGCCTCAAGGAGGCGAGTTTCCTTGAGGCGGCTTTCGCGGAACCTGCCAGGGATTTTTCGGATTCCCGGGGCGCAACGGGAATGCCTGGGGCGGCAGCGGCCATGAGCTTGGGGTCAGGCCTGGGATTTGCGGGAGCAGGGGCCGCCAGAGAAGCAGGCGTTCTCCTGAGCAGAGGTCCGGGCCTGGGAGAGAAGTCCGGGAGGGAGGCTGGCCTTCCCCTGGCTGGCCTGGAGGGGCCGGCTGCGGAGCAGACCGCGCAGAGGGAAAAAGCCAGAAAGACCGAGAGATGCCCTCCGGTGGGGAAGCGCATGAACATAGTGTACCGGTTCCAAGCCGCGGAGTCTTGGGCCTTCAGGGCGAGAGGCCATGGGCCTTTTGGTCTATATCCCTCAGCCGCGAGTGCCAACCCTCTTTATGCATTCAGCAGACCCATTAGGGTCCGCGATTTTGTTCCAAGTTCTCCAGGTGTCGTTAACGACAGTTTGTGGATAACTATGTGATTCCTCTTTGCGCTCTCCTTAATCAAGATTTTAGTGCCTGGGTCCCTTGACAGGCCTGGGGTTTTCGCTTACGCTTCCAGGGGAACGAGCCTGAGATGAAAAGCGCCTTGGCCCTGATCCTTGTTCTGGCAGGCCCTGCCTGGTCCGGGGACCCCGGCAGACAGCCCCCGGCGGGAAAGCAGGAGGAGCCCAGGGGGCCGGCCCTGCAGCAGCTCGATCGCTGGCTTGAGAAGATGGAGGCCGAAGGCAGCCTCTTCGCTCCTCCGCGCGCCCTTCCGGCCGACGAATTCGACCGGCGGCTCGGGGAGCTCGTCAAGAAGTTCCAGGAGGACCCTATCGAGGTCCGGGACGAGGCTTCTGGCGAGCTTGCGAGGCTTGTCCGGGACAACCTTTGGCACGCCCGCGAGAGGATCGAGGGGATGATGGCAGGCCTTCATGATTCTGAGGTCCGCGCCAGGCTCGAGGAGTCCCTGAAGCTGGTCCCTCCCCTGCAGATGAGAGCGGCCTTGACCGCGAAGCCTGAGCTCGGCAAGCCCCTTTCCCTGGCGGCCAGGATCAAGAACACCAGCGCCCACGAGGTCTTCGTCGTGCGGTCCGTCGAGGGCTCGGATCTCGGGAGGCGCTATCCCCGTTACGAGATCTCCCTGAAGGGGCCGGAGGGCAAGGAGGTCCTGCGTCCTGGCCGCGATTCCCTGAGAGCCTCCGGGGCGCGCCTGGAGCGGGATGACTTCGTCAGGCTCAAGCCTGGAGATGAGCTCGATCCTTTCGGGGAGGGAAGCGCCGGGCATGGCGGGCTCAAGGCCTGGAGACCGGAGCGCCCCGGGACATACAGGCTCAAGCTACTGGGAGACTATTCCTCGGACTCCTGGGGTTCGTGGAACGCCATTGAGCTTCCGCCGCAGCTCCAGCAGCGGCTCCTCCAGCTTGGCCCTGCCATGGGACCGGAGGGGATACCCATTCCCGAGCAGCCAGGGGACCCGCTTTTCGAGCTCTTCCAGCAGGTGCCCAAGATGACGCTCAAGGCCGGGATCGAGTTCGTGGTCGAGGAACCCGCCAAGCCGAAGTAAGCCCATCCGGGTCAAAAGGCCTGCCTGGCCCTATGGTCCCAAGACAGGCTGGGCCGTCTGACGCCTCCTGCCTGGGACCTTGGGACCTGGAGATGATCCCGATTTCCGTTAAACTGATGGGCAGCCATGAGCCCCTGCATGCGATGGGCGGCGGTCGCTCTCTGCCTTTTCCTCCGGCCCGGTGTCCCAGCCTCGGGGGCTGCCACTGGCAATGAGGCAGGTTCTGCGGCCGGCCTGCCCAGAATCCCACGCTTTTCGCCCGCGGAGCCAAGCTGGCTCAGGTCCCTTCAGGCCTGCGGCGTCTCTTTTGCCTCCCTGGAGGCCTACTCCCCACTGATCCAGGCGCTCAGGGACTCGGGCTTGACCCTGGAGAAGCTCGAGGCTTCCCCGGCTCTTGAGCGCAAGGCAAGGATCGAGGAGGCAGCGGCCTCCCTGCGCAGCCAGGTGGAGCCTCTGGCGGCGCCCCTACTGGCCTCCGCCTCGGTGCTCTCACCCGAGTCTGCGGGAGAGCAGACCCTGAGAGCCGCCTACGAGGAGCTCAGGTATCTTGGAGCCGCGCTTTCTCCCTACCTGGAGGAAGGCACGCTCCGGAAGGCCAAAGCCGTTTTCGCTCCTATCCAGCAGGAAGCTGGGAAGCGGAAACTCATTGATATCAAAACCAGGATCCTCAGGACGGCCGAGGCCCTGGGACCTCCCGGGGCCGAGGAGCTTGTCCCGGGTTCAAGCCAGGCCTCAGGGACCAGGCTCTCCAGGGCCGGTCAGGCCCAGGAGCAGGGGCATGTCCAGCTTTCCCAGGTCTCCCGGATGCCCCGGAATTCCAAGGAGGCCAAGACCAGCCTGGCAGCCAGGACAGGCAAGGCCCTCAGGCTGGCCGCCTTCTCGGGCCTTTTGGTCGGGTTTTTCCAGGGGCAACCGCCCGTGGTCGCCTCGGACATGGATCACACCCTCACCGCCTGGGAGGGCTCCATGGAGCAGCCCATGGCCAAGGCCATCGCTGATATCTTGCGGGCCGGAGGGCGCTACGGCATCTTGAGCGGCGCCGCTGGCTCGGCCGTCTTAAGGCAGGTCGTCAAACCACTCATGGAGGCTCTGGGGGAGCGCCGGGAGCTGCTCAGCCGCCTGGTGCTCGGCAGCCACAGCGGGGCCAAGATATACGGCTATAGCCTGGAGAGCGCCTCCTTCGAGCCGATCCAGGTCGTGGACCTGGCGAGCCTGGCCTCCTCCGAGGGGACGCAGGACGGCATCGAGAAAATCAGGATGATCGTGGAGGAGGCCTCCCTGCGGTTTGATTTCGAGGGCGAGATGCGGCGCCTGCTGGGCAAGGGCCTGCAGGGAGAGATCCTCTCCGTGGGCAGGAGCCTATACCGGGGCTCGGAGGTCACGACTCAGGTCACCCTGGTCGCCACTGGCAAGGACATCAGCCCTGAGGACAAGGAACTCTACGACCTCTCCGGAGGCCGTAGTAGGCGCAAGGCCTACGCGGCCTTCATCAACCGGAGGCTGCGGGAGGAGGGGATCCCCTTGGAGGCCCGCGTCGCGGGCAGGACCTCGATCGACATCGGGGTCAACAAGGGCTACGGCCTCAAGGCAGTGGCCGCGGCCCTGGGCGCAAGCCCTGGGAGAATGGTCTGGGCCGGAGACTCGCACGAGAGCGAGGGCAACGACAGGCCCGCGGCCGAGCTCGCCGGGATCGTCATCCACGTGGGCCCCCCCCTCAGCGAGAATCCAGGCCGGATCACCTTCAGCGAGGAGAACGGGGGGCCGGGGAGCCTGCTCGCCTACTACAGGATCCTCGCGGGCTACTTGCGGGCTGTCGCTTGGCTGCGCGGGAGTCATGGCTCGCCTGCCCCGCGGGGAGGCGAGTAGCCGAGGGCAAGGTGCTCTGATGCTGATTCAATAGGGGCCTTGACAAGAGGAGGATGGCTGACTATAATATAGTTGCCATTTGGCAATATTTTATTCCATGAACCCGAAATTCCTGAACTCCCTTCTGGGTCGGCGCTCCAGGCTCGAGGCCTTGCGCTGCCTCTATGCCGAGCCAGAGGAACTCCCAGGTCGTGAGATCGCCCGGCGAACCGGCTTAAGCCATCTGGCGGTCCATCAGGCCCTCAGGGAACTCGTTCAAGAAGGCGTGGTTCGGAGGCGGAGCGTTCCGCCTACCCACCTCTTTAAACTCGAAAGCCAGCACTGGGTGGTTTCCGACATCCTGGCGCCGATGTTCCGCAAGGAGGAAGCCTGGAGCGAGAGTCTCCAGCGGGTCCTCAAGCAAGGCATCCCCGGGTCCGTCATCTCCCTGATTCTGTTTGGCAGCGCGGTCGCCGGGAAGCTTAAGCCGGGAAGCGATATCGACCTATTGGCCCTAGCAGCCCGGGATAAGGACAAAGAAGCTGTGGAAGCCAGTTTCCATGCAAAGGGAAGGAGGGTTTACACTGGCTTCGGCCACCCCCTGTCTGTTCTGGTCATCCCGCTGGATGAGTTCCTCACGAGGTATCGTAGGGGCGAGAGATTCGCCAAGGAGATCGGCTATTCCGGCCGGGTGATCCATGGGAAGTTGCTGACGGAGCTCCTCTTCGAGCATGACGCCAAAGGGCATTGACGCCAAGAGGGTTTCACCTCGACGAGCCCCCATCTACTGGGACAAGGCCAAGGACTTCTACAAACTCATGCTCGACGCTGCCGACAAAGGCAACTGGAACGGAGCAGGCCTGGCCGCGGTCCATTGCGCCATTTCGGCGACAGATGCCCTCTTAGTCGCCAGGGCTGGGAGGCGCTCGAGCGCCAAGGCGCATGAGGATGTCGCGGATCTCGTCACCGCGCACATCCGCCATCCGCAGACATCGGAGCAGGTCAAGCGCCTTCGGAGGATCCTCAATCAAAAGAACCTGATCGAATACATAGACAGATTCTTTGAGCGCGATGAGGCGCTGGAACTCCAGAAACAGGCCGAAAGATATTTTGGCTGGGTGCAGTCCTTGCTGAATTTTTAGTCGTGAGAGGCAAGCCCTCTCTAGATCTGGCTGCTGGCCCGTGGTCTTGCGCGGGAGCCCGGAGGCTGTTACACTACCTCTCGTGCTTTCCCGCCTAATTTTTGCCGGGGCCTTCGGATGGGTCTTGCCGGCTGCGGGGGAGGTGTCCCTGGACCCCCCTCCGGGCTGGGAGTACGTGAGCGCCACGGCAAGCGGCGGGGATGTCCTGGCTGCTCTCAAAGGGCCGGAGAGGAGTTCCTTCCTCCTGACCAGGGTTCCGCCCACGGACCTCCAGGACCGCGCTGTGGTCAGGGCCCTCCTCTTCGACATCCTGGCGGAGCTCAACAAGAAGACAGGGCTTGGCCTGGCCGCTGATGGCAACCTTAAGGCCCTCAGCTTCGACAACGGCCTGAGCGCGCACACACTCCGTGTCCTTTCCAAGGGCAGGCCCCGGATGATCCTGGCTGTCATGGAGCACGGGGGGATGAGCATGGTGGGGATCCTGACGAGCTCCCTGGCTGAGAGCATGCTGCCCCAGATCCTGGGTTCCCTCAGGGTCTCGCCCCGGGCCCTCAAGAGCCCTCCCAGGGCCTTGTCCCTGGACGGCCAGCTCTCCCTGGACCTGCCCCAGGGCTTTCAGAGCCGGCCCCTGGCCGAGAGCGAAAGAAGGATGGGCTTCGTGCTCGCCCTCAAGGGCCCTGGCTCGGAGCTGATGGTCATGAGGCTCTCTGAAGACGAGGCCAGACCCAAGGAGCAGGCCCGGATCCTGAGGGGCACAGTCCTCTCTGTAGGCGGGGTGGAGGCCTCGACCCTTTCCCGGATGAGCCGCTTGAAGACCCAGGCTGGCCCTGAGCTCGTCTATGCCTGGGCCAGGATGAGGTCCGGGGAGGGACAATTTGCGGCCGGATGCCTTCCCTGGGGCACCTGGGGCTACTCCGTGATCGCCAAGGGTCCTCGGGCCGTGGAGGCCCTGGAGGAGCTCAGGGGCCTCGGCCCGGGCCCCTCGGCCCAGCCCGGGCTCGTGGCCGAGACTCCCAGGGTCCTTGTCACGGAAGGGCTGAGGCTCAGGGGGCGGCTCCTGCTGCTGGCCCTCCCCCTGGTCTTGGGAGCCGCCTTCTTTCTCTTCGGGAGGAGGCGCCGAGGATGAAGGCCGCGCTGGTTTTGTGGTAGGCTATACCAATGACCGAAGCGTTTGCGGCCAAACGCGAGGAAATGGTTGAGCCAAGCGGGCGAATACCATGACGGCCGAAACCCGGCAGGACGTGGAGAGGGCCCAAAGGCTCCAGGCCGCCAAGGCCGAGATCCTGGGGCAGATACGCTCCGTGATCGTGGGCCAGGACCAGGTGATCGAGGAGCTCCTGATCGCGCTTTTTGCCCGCGGGCATTGCCTCCTCCTGGGGGTTCCGGGCCTGGCCAAGACCCTGCTCGTCTCGAGCCTCTCAAAGATACTGGACCTCGAGTTCTCCCGGATCCAGTTCACCCCGGACCTGATGCCCTCGGACGTCACGGGCTCCGAGATCCTCCAGGAGGACCCCCAGACCCGGAGCCGCAGCTTCCGTTTTATCCCCGGGCCAGTCTTCGCGAACATGATCCTGGCCGACGAGATCAACCGGACCCCTCCCAAGACCCAGTCGGCCCTCCTGCAGGCGATGCAGGAGTACCAGGTGACCTCGGCCGGGGAGACCCGACCCCTGCCACTGCCCTTCTTCGTGATGGCGACCCAAAACCCCATCGAGCAGGAGGGGACCTACCCCCTGCCCGAGGCCCAGCTCGACCGCTTCTTCCTCGAGATCGCCATAGACTATCCCACGGCCGAGGAGGAGCGCCGGATCGTTCTGGAGACGACCGGCTCCCGGGAGGTGGGCTTGAGGAAGGTCCTGGGGGCCTCCGAGGTCCGCGAGCTCCAGGACCTGGTGCGGCGGGTGCCGGCCTCCGACTCGACGGTGAATCTGGCCGTGAGGCTCGCGCGCTCCACGCGCCCCCGCGAGCCCCGGGCCCCGGAGCAGGTTCGGAGGTGGGTCTCCTGGGGGGCAGGGCCGCGGGCCAGCCAGGCCCTGATCCTCGGGGCCAAGGCCAGGGCCGTCCTCTCGGGGCGCTTCGCCGCAAGCGAGGAGGACGTGCGCGCGGTGGCCAGGCCGGTCCTGCGCCACCGGGTGGTGCTCAACTTCCAGGCCGAGGCCGAGGGGATACGGCCCGACGACCTGGTCGGGCGCCTCCTTGATGAAGTATCTTGACGCCCTGGCCATAGCCAAGCTCAAGAACCTAAACCTCGAACTCAGGCGCCTGGCCTCTGAGGGGCACCTAAGCGGCCGCCACCGCAGCCTCTGGAGGGGCTTCTCTCGGGACTTCGCCCAGCACCGGCCCTACGTCCCCGGGGACGAGGTGAAGGCCCTGGACTGGAAGGTCTACGCCCGCAAGGACCGCTTCTACGTGCGGGAGTATCGGGCCGAGAGCATCCTGACCACCCAACTCCTGGTGGATGCCTCGGGCTCCATGGCCTTCGCGGGCCCGGGCCGAGCTCCCAAGTGGGACCAGGCTTGCCGCCTGGCCATGGGGATGGCCACCCTGGTCGTGGGCAAGGGGGATGCGGCCGGGCTCATCACCTTCGACGACAGGCCCCGGGACTTCCTGCCTCCGCGCGCGGCCCTCAGCCAGCTCGAGCTCATGGACGCGGCCCTCTCGGAGAGGGGCCCCGGGGGCGAGACCGACCTTAGGGCCGCGCTCGAGCAGGCCGGCCTGCGCATCCGCAGGAGGTCCCTGCTCATTCTCATCTCGGATCTTCTTGGCGATCCCGAGGGGATACTCAAGGCCCTCAAGGCCTTCAAGGCGCGCAAGCACGAGATACTGGTCCTCCAGGTCCTAGACCCCTTGGAGCGCGATTTTGCCTTCGAGGGCCCGACCCTCTTCGAGAGCCTGGAGGACCAAAGCCGCCTCTTCTGCGACGCGGGGGCTCTGGGGCCCCTCTACCGCGCCGAGTTCGAGCGCCTGCTCAAGATCTACGAGGCGAGCTTCCACCTCTGCGAGATTCCCTACGCCCCTTTCTACACGGACGTTCCCTGGGAAACGGCCCTGGGCCGATTCCTGACGCGACTCCAATGATCTTCACCGCGCCTGCCTTTCTTTGGGCCCTGCCCCTGGCCCTGCTCCCCTTGCTCCTGCACCTTCTCTCCCGCAGGCGGGCCAGGCGAGTGGAGTTCGGGGACCTTTCCTTCCTGCGCCAGGTCTACGCCCGCTCCCTCCCGCGCGCGCGCCTGCGCCAGTGGCTGCTCACCGCGGCCAGGTGCCTGCTTTTGGCCTGCCTGGTCCTGGCCTATGCCGGGCCCATCCTCCAGGGGCAGGGGGGAGAGGCAGAAGGTGACCAAGGCGAGGGTTTGGACCTTGTACTCCTCCTGGACGCCTCCTACTCGATGGGCTTTCGGGAAGGGGCCAAGACCCGCTTCGATCTGGCGCGCCAGGAGTCCCAGGGCCTTCTGAGGGAGCTCAGGGCTGGCGACAGGGTGGCTGTGGGGGTCTTCTCCGAGCGCCTCGAGTCCCCCTCCGGGAGGCTCGCCTGGCAGAGCCCGCGCGAGGCGGCCGAGATCCTCTCCCGCGCCCGCCTGGGCTTTTTTGGGACGGACTACGCCCCGGCCCTGAAGGCAGCCTCCGAGCTTTTGTCAGAGGCCCGCAGGCGCAGGGTGGTGCTCCTCCTCACGGACGGCGCGCGCCATGGCTTGCGCGGGCCCCTGCCGCCCAAGCCGCCCGAGGCGCTCTGGCTGGGGCTCGACTGGGCCAGGGCCAGGAACGCCGCCCTGCTCCGGGCCGGACCAGGGCGGGCGAGCCTCGCCCAAAAGCCTCAGCTCCTGGTCCGCGCGGCCCTCACGGGTCCCTCCCCCCTCGAGCTCTTCCTGGAAGGGAGGAGGTTTTCGGCTGCGGCTTTCCCAGGAGGCGCCCCGGAGAGAGCCCTGAGCCTGGACCTCCCTCCGGCCGGGGATCCCTCCTCTCCCTCCTGGTGGGGCGAGGCCAGGCTGCGGCCGGACGGCCTCAGCCTCGACGACGCCTACTTCTTCTCCTTCCGCCATCCCAGCCGCCCGCGGGCCCTATGCCTCTACGGGAATCCCGGGTTCTTCAAGGCCCCCGGCGCCGGCTACTTCCTGCGCGAGGTCCTGGGGGCGGAGAGCCTGCTCGACCGGGGCTGCGAATTCCTGGAGCTGGCGCGCTTCCGGGAGGCGCGCCTCTCCGGCTACAGGATCGTGGTCCTCGCGGATTTCAAGGAGCTTCCCGCGGGGCTGGCGGCCGAGCTGGAGCCCTTCGTGCGCCAGGGCGGGGGCCTCTGGGTCATTCCCGGGGTCCGGGAGGCGGACTTCTCCCCCTTGAACCCCCTGCTTCCGGCCCTTTTCGGGCCGGTGGTCCCCGGCGAGGGCTTCGGGCTCAGGGGGGCTTTGGCTCAAGGGGCCTGGAAGGGCTTCGAGCTGGGCAGGGTTGAGGCCTCGCGTTACCATCTCATGCAGGTGAGGCCGGGGGCCAAGGTGTGGCTGAGCTCAGCCTCGGGATACCCCCTCCTCGTGGTGGGCTCCCACGGGGAGGGGAGGGTGGCTGTCTGGGCTTCGGCCCTGGAGCCCTCCTGGACGAACCTCGCGCTCAAGCCCCTCTTCCCGGCCTGGGTCCAGGAGATAGCCTCCTTCCTGGCCCCCAGGGCTGGGGAGGAGGCGCTTGGGGTGAGGGTCGGGGAGCCGATCGTGCGCGCCTGGCCG
>CAYLZQ010000033.1:0-10588 GCA_964388045.1 uncultured Elusimicrobia bacterium
GAGGCGCGCAAAATCCGTTGGGTCTTCCAGGTCAAAGTAAGTTCCTTGCTTTTGTCGCAGCAAGCCTTTGGCCATCGTGGTTTTTCCGCACTGGCGGGGTCCCAGAAGGGCGGTTACTGGAGCGGTTCTCAATCCTCTCGAGATGGCAACTCCAAGATCTCTTCGGGCAATCATTGGAACATTGAAATCTGTAACTAATACTACCAGTTTTCAATGATTGGCGCAAGACCTATTTTGTGGGCAGGCCGGCAGGCCATCGCGAGCGTGCGCGAATGGTGCCCCCAAGGAGAATCGAACTCCTATTTCCGCCTTGAAAGGGCGGCGTCCTAGCCGCTAGACGATGGGGGCTTGACGCGTCCCGCAGCCCTCGGCCTTTGGCCTCGGGCGGATTGAGCCCGGAGGGATTCGAACCCTCGACCCCACGCTTAAAAGGCGCGTGCTCTACCAGGCTGAGCTACGGGCTCAAAACTTGCGAGGCTCAATGTCAGATCATGCACGACCAGGCTGAGCTACGGGCTCAAATTTTTCCAACTGTCGTTAACGACAGTTGGTGGATAACTGCTATGTGATGGCCTCTTTACACGGGCGCAAGTTTTCTGACGCCTAATTCAGATCATGCACGACCGGGCTGAGCTACGGGCTCGCGAGGTGATTATACAATAATAATTTCAGGACGATGGTCGCACTGGTATTATGATTGTAACAGCCTTGTTGCGTTATGAAACGGTGTTTTAAACAATTTTTAATTTGACATCACCAGCTACAGAAACTATCCTAAAGCCTTAATGAGTCGCAAAATTAAGAGGACGAATAGCAGGAGCCGCGCTCAAGGCTCCGAAGGGCAAGTCCTTCGGGAGGATCGCATGAAAGCAAAAGGGATGATCAGCCTACTCCTGGCAGGAATGTTGACATCGCTGGAGGCGACCTTGCCGTCGGAGAGTGCGTGCGAGTCCGTCAATTGGCAAGTGACCGTCACTGCGAATGAAACCTTCACCACCATGGATTTGCGGAGCTCGCAGATGAGCGCGTCCCTGTCAGGGATGGGTGGGGTTCAGGGCTACTTTCCCCCTTCCGGGACCCGCCGTCTCGACATCACCATCGCGTTACGCTCGAGCGTCTGTCCCCTCTACGGGACCGTCTTTTACGATATCCCTCTGCAACACCCGTATTATTCGGTGTTGTATACCTACCTTGGAGGAGGCAACCACAAGGTTGAGGTTTTCGGGGGAAACTTAGGGGGAGCGCTCCTCCGTCAGGAGGAATTCAATGTCTACTGCCCGAACGGGTACCGGCAGATGTCTGTAAGCTTTGATGCGTTTGTCACGACCATCAAGTCGGAGCCCAGGACAGCCACCACCCAAGGGACCCTGATCGGTGAGCTGGGCGAGACCAAAACGGCGCAGTGGCGCGCCGAGCCGCAACCCGCGAATGGCGGAACATTGGACTCCTACCAGGCCCGAGTCGTAGGGGATAATTCCAGGGTCGGCTTGAGCCTTGTGGTCAACCCGGATAACGTCTCGGGATCCGTCATTGCCCAATTTCCCGTCGTCCCTCCCTGCGTGCCCTACGCAGAAGTCTGCGATGGAAGGGACAACAACTGCAATGGTGAAGTCGACGAGAATTCAGGATCCTTGAGCTGCGGCTTCGGCGTGTGTTCGAATACGGTTGCCGCCTGCCAGGGCGGCCAGCCGCAGACCTGCACCCCCTTGCCGCCCTCGCCCGAGGTCTGCGATGGGATTGACAATGATTGCAACGGCGCGGTCGATGAGAATCTGGGATCCTTGAGTTGCGGTGTCGGCGCTTGCTTGAACACGGTTCCTGCCTGCCAGGACGGCCAGCCGCAGACCTGCACCCCCTTGCCGCCCTCGCCCGAGGTCTGCGACCAGATCGACAACGACTGCGACGGCATCACGGACAACAATTGTCCTACGGGGATCAGCAAGATCATGGAGCGCTTCGCCGACGACCAGACCCCGCCGCCGGGGCTGCCGACGGCCATCGAGAATGTCAACAAGGCTTCCGACAAGCGTCAGAATAGATGAGATTGTATTGTTGCAGGGATACTGGCCGTTTCGTTTATCAGGGCTGTTAATCCATCGTGCGAAGTCGGCTTCAGCGCTTGTAGATCCCCACGAGCTCCGCCTGGGCCAGGATGTGGCCCTCCAGGGCCTTGAGGACCTGGGCCTTGGTCTGCCGCGAGGGGAGCCCCAGGACCTTGTCGAGGGCGTAGAGCTTGAAGAAGTAGCGGTGGGGGGAGCCGGGAGGGGGGCAGGGGCCGTAGTAGCCCACTCGGTCGAAGTCCTCGACCCCCCAGCAGAGGCCCTGCTTGGCCCCGTTGGCCAGGGCTTCCTTCTTGGGGAGGCCCTCGCTGAGCTTGGAGACCTCGGGGGGGAGGTCATAGAGGACCCAGTGGACCCAGGTGCCGGGCGGGGCGTCGGGATCGTCCATGATCAGGGCCAGGCTCTTGGTCCCCTTGGGGACTCCGCTCCAGGAGAGCTCGGGGGAGAGGTCGGCTCCGTCGCAGGTGTGCTTCTTGGGGATGGCCGCGTTGGCCGCGAAGGCCGTGCTCTTGAGCTCAAGGGGCATGGCAGCCTCCTGTGGGATGGTCTTGGCTTTCTTGCGCGCCTGGGGGGCGGCAGAAGCCTTGGTATGCGGGAGAACGCCCAGGATCAGCAGGGATAGGAGCAGCGTCTTTGCGCGCATCAGGCTTGCTTCCTCCAAGCTCCTTGCCTCCGGGCCTTAAGAGAAGTCTAGTCAAGTCGGCTTTCCTCTGTCAAGCTATGGCGCCATGAGTATGGCGCCCTGAGGACCGCGAGGCCTCAGAGATCGGCTCGTGAGGAGCCGGGGAATCAGGCTGGCTTTCCTCGCCGGGCTGTCCTTCCTTTACCTGCTCTGCCTGCGTGCCTACTACTTGGACTTCTTCAACGACGACGCCTTCTGCGTGATCGGAGCCAGGTCCCTGGGGGCCGCTACGCCTAACTTAAGGAAAAGCAGGCCTCCCGGATAGACAAGAATATCGTGGCCTTCGTCAACTTGAAGGGCGGCGCCTGCATGGCGCGCCGATGACGGGTCAGTGCAGGATTTGCCGGGACGGATAGGGAGTTACTTCGATGCTTTCCTTGCGGTAGTCAAAGGCGACTTTGAAGTGCTCGGAAAAGCCTCGCATGCCCAGCAGCCCGGGTTTGGGCTCTACTTGATCGCAGAATCCTGCATAGATGGGAACCGCATGTCCTCCCACGACCAGGTGGATAGGGTGGAAGTAGGAGAGGATGACTTGGCCGCCGACGCCCCTGTGCTCCGCGGAGGGGCCGTCCTCAATGCGCAAACCGATATGCCTGCCGATGTCTCCATGGAAAATCGTATCGGCGGCCCCTGAGTCGATCAGAGCCAGAACGTAAAGGGGCTCGGCTTTTTTGGCCGCGGAAAGGCCTACCGTGATGACTGGAACCGGAGAGGCCTTGATATCGGGAAACGCCGCGGAGGGAAGCCGCGGGAACTTTGCAAACTTAAACTTCATCCCATGCCCGGGAGTAACCCATAGCGTGGGTCTGAAACGAAGGCGAAGACCGGTTTGGGATAGCCCTTCCGCTTGACTGTGGCGGCAACCTCGGGCAAGGAGGCGCCGCTGGCAAGCACGCGATCTTTTTCCCAGGAGAGGGCTACCCATTTCTGGGCATAGGGACGAAGCAATTCGGCCATATCCAAAGTCCCCATGGGAGGTGCGATTGCGCTGCTCATATTATAACCCATTTTAGATAATATTCAAGGCGACCGCGAGGCTATGGCGCCCCGACCTCCGGAGATGGTACAATGGGCCGTTCCTCAAATGCGATCGGCGAGGGTTGCGGCGCGCTCGGCAGGTCCCCTTCTTGGGGCCTCTGGCTACGAGATCGAGCATCTGACCTCCCAGGGGGAGGTCTGGCGCTCCATGACCGAGAGCCTCTTCAATCATCTGGGGGTCGGGCCGGGCTGGACCTGCCTGGAGGTGGGAGCCGGGATCGGCCTGGTGACCCTTCCCCTGGCCGAGCGGGTGGGGAGCCGGGGCCGGGTCACGGCCCTGGAGGCCTCGCCCCTTTACGCCAACACCCTGCGCGAGGAGCTGGCCCGCAAGAACATCGCCAACGTCCTCCTCTTCGAGGGGGAACCGCGCCGCTTCGCGGTGGATAAGGCCCGCTACGACCTGATCTTCGCCCGCTGGTTCTTCAGCTTCCAGCCCGAGGTGGCCAAATCCCTCAGGCGCCTGGTCTGCGGCCTTAAGCCCGGCGGGGCCCTGGCCATCGAGGACTACCATCACCTGGGCTGCGCCTTTTACCCCAATCGCCCCAGCTTCGACGCCGTGATCGAGGGGGCCAGGGCCTGGTACCGCAGGATCGGCGGGAACTACCGGATCGCGGGTGAGCTGCCGGCCCTCTACTACCGCCTGGGCCTGGAGAGGGTGGAGGTGATCCCCCACCTGCGCGTGGGAGGGCCCAAGACCGAGCTCTGGAGGTGGTCCGAGCTTTTCTTCCTGGGGCAGCTCCCCGCCCTGATCCGCGAGAGGCTCATCTCCCCGGGCCTGGCCCGGCGCTTCAGGAGGGATCTGGAGCAGATCAAGAAGGTCCCCGGAGCCCTCTTCGTGGTGCCCGCCATCTTCGACGTGATCGGGAGGGCCCCGGCGGCTGGGCGATGAGACCCTTGCGGAGCCTCTTGGTCGTCCTGCTGGGCGGGACTGTCCTGGCTGGGCTTGCCGCCTCGCGGGAGAGACGCCCTCCTCAAGCCGCCCAGCAGGCGCCTTCGGCTTCCTGGGCGGCCTTAACGCCGTCCCTCCGCCTGCCGCGGCTAGGCCGTCTGCCTGATTTCCGCCTGACCGCAGTCACGACCCTCTCCCAGGGCCCCCTCTCACTGGCGGACCTCTCCGGCCGCCCCTGGGTGGCGGGCTTCATCTATACCTCCTGCGCCGGCCCCTGCCCCCTCCTCTCGGCCCGGATGGCCGGCCTCCAGGGGAGCCTTCCGCCCCAGGTGCGCCTGGTCAGCTTCACCGTGGACCCGCAGCGGGATCGCCCCAAGGTCCTGAGGGCCTACGCGGCCCGCTTCAAGGCTGATCCGCGGCGCTGGGTTTTCCTGACCGGACCCAAGCCCGAGCTTCGCAAGCTCATGAGCGAGGGCTTCCGGCTGGCGGCCGGGGAGGATCCCAAGGCCCCGGTCGGGCTCAGGCTCGTCCACAGCACGAAGCTGGTCCTGGTGGACTCTGAGGGGATCCTCCGGGGCTACTACGACGGGCAGGAGCCCTCCTCCCTCCGGAGGCTGGAAAGGGACGCACTGGCCCTTCTGCGCTAGACGCGTCTGTGCCGGGCCCCCTGGGCCTGGCCTAGGAATCCTCGCGCAGGCTCCCGGAGAGGCTTCTTCTCAAGGCTCTGAGGCGGGGCTGATCGGAAAGCTCAGGCTTTCCTGACGTTGCTGGCCTTGGGGCCTTTCTCGGTCTCCACGACCTCGTACTCCACGGCTTGGTTCTCGGCGAGGGTCTTGAAGCCGTCGCCCAGGATCGCGCTGTAGTGGACGAAGAGGTCCTTGGACCCGTCGTCCGGCGTGATGAAGCCGTAGCCCTTCTGATCGTTGAACCACTTCACCTTGCCTTTTGGCATCGACATTCCTTCTTGACTTCTTTCGAGGCCCGCCGGGGCCTCACTTAAAGTATACCCCCAAAACGGGCGAGGTCAAGGGGTGACGCCTCACCTCCCCCGCGGGGAGGTGAGGCGTGCCGAGGGGGCCGAGGCTCCCCTCCCTACGGGAGGAGATGGGGGTGGGGTTAAGGAGCCTGAGTTGCGTCAAGGGGGCTTACCGCCCCAACTGCTCCAGGGCTCGCTGGTAGGCTCCGAAGAGGGCGGTCTTTCCCTTGGGGGGGATCATCTGCTCCAGGGCCTGCCACCAGAACCCGCCTCCCAGGGAGCGGGGGAGGGCGCAGGAGGCGGTCGTATAGAGGATCGCGAGGTCCTCTCGCGCCCTCCCCACGTCCTTGGGATCGAGCCACCAGTAGCCTTTGAGCCCTCCGGCCTCCACGTAGCCCAGGCTCCCAAGCATCAGCCTCTGCGCCGGGAGTTGCTGAGCCGCCCGCTCGAAGATCGGCTCGAGGGCCAGCCCCACCGGGTTTTCATCGGGCTGGAGGCTGATGGCCACCACGTCCAGGTCGCGCCCGAAGCCCTGGGGGACGTAGCGCCTCAGCCACCCGAAGAGGGAGTGCTCCTCGTCCGGGGCCGTGCCGTCCCACCAGTAGAGGGTGGCGACGGTCTCCAGGTCCTGGTCTATCTCCTTGACCCGGGCCGCGGCGGCCGAATGGATCTTGAAGATGCGTTCCGAGGCCAGGGGCCTGCGCGCGCCCCCCAGCCAGTCGCCGTTGAGCTCGCTGCCCACCTCCCAGCTTCGGATCTGCCCGCGGTAGCGCAGGACCAGGTTCTTGGCCCTTTCGGCGTAGAGCTCCGGGGTGAGGGTGGGGGGCCACTCCCCCGTCTCAAGGACGCAGGCCATGACCTTGAGGCCCGCTGAGCGCAGCTCCGAGACGATCGCGTCGTACTCGGAGAAGGAGGAGAGCCTCGCGTAGGCGAAGTCCGCGGGGTTGGCCTTGAAGACCAGGCGCACCCAGTTGGCCCCGGAGCGGCCGATCGTCCGGGCGATCCTCCGGCGCTCGTCGAGGCGCCCCGGGAGGCTTGCGTCGAGGCCCAGCCCGAAGCGCAGAGCGGAGGCGGTCTTCTGGTTGCGGGCGAGCTGGAGGCCGTGCTCGAAGAGCATGGTCTCCCAGGCGAGGGCCGTCTCGCCGAGGGCCTTGTCGAAGGCGGCCGCTCTACTGGGCCCCTCGCGGCTCTCCCCGGCCTGGGCCATGAGGCGGCCCGCGCTCTCAAAAAGCCTCTTGGCCTTGGGCCCGGGCTTGTAGAGGGGCTCCGTCTCCTTGGTGTGCCTCGTCCAGGCCTGCTTGAAGAGGCGGTGCTGGGTGAGGGCGATCTCCTCGTTCAAGTAGACCGCCTCCCCGTCCGGGAAGCCCAAGCCCCCCTTGTCGGCCCACACGGTCGAGAAGCCGTGGCCGGCCACTGGCCAGGGAAGGCTGAGGGCCGCGCGCGGGAGTTTTTCCCAGTTGAGCAGGAGCAGGGGCCCTGCCTGCCGGAGCTCCGGCTTAAGAGCCCCGGAGCCGTCCGGAGCGCTCACGAAGATCCCAGCCTGCCGCCAGTCAAGGGGCTCCCTGCGCTCGGCCCTTCCGGTGAAGGCCAGGAAGCGGGCCAGATCCATGGCGCGGCCTTGGGCGTCGTAGGCTATGAGCTTGAGGCTCCTGGGGCTTGGGCTGGGGCCGGCAGCCGAGGGTCCCGGAGAGGCGAGGAGGGCGGCCAGGGCGAGGATCTTTCCCGGAATGGCCACTCCGGGATGATACCAAAATTGATAACATGGGGCCGTGGCGAAGGCTCGCTGGAGGGACAGCCTCAGGGAGCTCTTCCCGCGTGCGCGCTTTTCCGAGCCCATGTCCCGCCACACCAGCTTCCGCATCGGCGGGCCTGCCGACTGCTACCTGGAGTTGCGCAGCCGCGAGGAGCTCTCGCGCCTGATGAGCCTTGCGCGGGACCTGGGGCTCCCGGTCTTCTTTCTGGGCTGGGGCTCCAACCTCCTGGTCCGGGACCGCGGAATCCGAGGGGTGGCGGCCAGGCTCAGGGGAGATTTCGAGAAGGTCGAGTTCCTGGAGGATTGCCGGGTGCGCGCAGGGGCCGGAGTGCGCCTGCCGCGGCTGGTCTGCCTCTGCGCCGCCAGGGGCCTTTCCGGGGCAGAGCCCCTGGTCGGCGTCCCGGGGACAGTCGGCGGGGCCCTGGTCATGAACGCAGGGACCCGGGAGAGGGAGATCGGGGACCTGGTGCGCGAGGTCGAGGTCTTCGATCCCAGGGCTCTCTCTGCCAGGTCCTTAAGCCCCTCGGAGCTCGATTTCTCCTACCGCGCCAGCAGCCTTGCGGGCCGGATCGTGCTCTCGGGCCTCCTTCAATTGAAACCAGGGGACAAAGTTGATATAATCAGACGCATCCGGGATTGCCAGCGCAAGCGGCTCCAAACGCAACCCATCCATACCTTCAACGTGGGATCGATCTTCAAAAACCCCCCAGGGCGCTTCGTGGCCAGGCTCATCGAGGAGGCCGGCCTCAAGGGGAAGGCCCGCGGCGGGGCCAGGGTCTCGCCCAAGCACGCCAACTTCATCGAGAACTTCGCCGGGGCCAAGGCCGCGGACGTCCTGGAGCTGGTGCGGGAGATCAGGCGCAGGGTCAAGGCCTCCCGCGGGCTTGAGCTCGAGCTGGAGATGAAGGTGGTCGGTGAAGCCTAATCCCGGCCTCCGGAGTCATCCCGTGGTCCTGCGCTCGAAGGTCAGGCGCCGGAGGAACCGCCAGCGGGCGGCCGTGGCCGCCGTGGGGCTGCTGGGCCTGGGGGCCGCCCTGACCCTCTTCCACCTCAAGGGCGAGCTCCACGCCTGGGCTGGACGCCTCAAGGGCTTGACGCGGCCCGCGCAGATCCAGGTGGAGGGGGTCCCCGAGCCCCTGCGCGCGCAGGCGGTTTCCTTCCTGGAGGCCCAGGGTCCCCTCTCTTCCTGGGAGGCGGCCGAGCGGCTGCGAGAGCGCTTCGGGTGGCTCAAGACTGTCCGCGCGCGCCGGGGCTGGCTGGAGCGCGGGGTCCGCTTCGAGTTGGGGCTGAGGCGGCCCCTGGGCCGGGCCTTCTTAGGCGCCAGGCCGGCCGGAGCCCTGGGGGAGGGGGGCATCCTCTTCGAGGCTCCCAAGGGCCTCTGGGAGGCCCAGGCCCTCGAGGCCTTCCCCTCCCTGGAGGTGGCCGGAGCCGGGCCCGGGGCGCTGAGGGAGCTCTCCGAGTTCCTTCTAGCCCTCCCGGTCTTGTCCCTGCCCTCGCCGCTTCTCCGGATGCGCTACCTTTCCCCCGACGACGGGTGGGAGGCCAGGTTCGCGGACGGGACCAGCGTCCTCTGGGGGGACCTGAGCCTGACCCAGGAGAAGGCGGCGCGCCTGGGCCAGGTGGTCGCTGACGCGCGCTCGCGATTTTCAGGGCCCCTAAGCGCGGACCTCCGTTATTTCGAGGACGGAAAGGTCCTGCTGACTCCGGGGGCTCCGAGGGAGTGAGAATGGCCAAGCAGGAGGTCGTGGCGAGTCTGGACATGGGGAGCGGCCGGGTGACCTGCCTGATCGGCTCCCCCGACCCCGAGAGCGGGCGCCTCCGGGTCCTGGGAGGAGCCGGCGTCCCATGCCGGGGAGTCAAGGGCGGGGTCGTGATCAACATCCAGGAGACGGCCCGTGCCGTGACCCAGGCCGTGGAGGAGGCCGAGGGACGGGCCAAGGCCATGGTGACCGGGGTCACCCTGGGGGTGCGCGGCGGCCACCTCCAATCCTTCAACAACCGGGGGGCCTTCAACATCGCGCGCACCGACAAGGAGATCACGGCGGAGGACGTCCAGAGCGTGCTCGCCAACGCGAAGGCGATTCCACTCCCCTCGGACCGGGAGATCCTCCACGTCGTGCCCCAGGGCTACAGCCTGGACCGCCAGCGGGGGGTGCCCAACCCCGTGGGCATGGAGGGCTCGCTCCTGGAGGTCGAGGTCCACATCGTGACCGCCTCCTGCGCGCACTTGAACAACCTCGTCAAGACCGTGGCCCAGGCCGGCTTCGAGGTCGTCGAGCCCGTCTACGGGCTCCTGGCCGCGGGCGAGATGCTGGTCACCCCGGAGGAGAAGGACCTGGGCTCTCTCCTCGTAGACTTCGGAGGCCAATCCATCTCCCTCGGGGTCTACTCCGAGGGGAGCGTCAGGTATTCCAAGGAGCTGGCGATCGGCTCGGACTTCATCACGAGGGACCTGGCCGTCGGGCTGAGGACCTCCCTGGCCGCGGCCGAGAGGATCAAGATGGAGCACGGCCTGGCCCACCCCTCTCTCCTCAACGGCGACGAGGAGATCGCCTTCAGCGGGGTGGACGGGAGGACCCCCAACCGGGTGAAGACCTCCACGATGATGGGCATCATCCTGCCCAGGGTCGAGGAGATATTCACTCTCATCGCGGAGGACCTCCAGGGCTCGACCTACGCCGACCTGGTGGTCCCGGGGGGGGCGGTCGTCACCGGGGGCGGCTCCCTCATGCGCGGCACCACCGCCGCGGCCGAGCAGATCCTGGGCATGCCCGCGCGCGTGGGCATGCCGCACCCGGACCTCTTCCTCTGCGAGGAGCGCTGGCTTGAGCCCACCTACGCGACGGCCCTGGGCCTGCTTTATTTCTCGCGGCAGGCCCGCTGGGCCTCCGGGACCAGCCGCCTGGTCGGCCGCAAGAAGTCTCTCTGGCTGCGCCGCATCACCTCCGTCTTCGAGGAGCTGTTTTAGGATGAGGGCGCGACAGATATTAGAGGATATCGATGAGGGGAGGTGACAGCGAGGCCCGAAGGGTCCGAGCGTCAGAGGAGGGGAGCGAAGCTCCCCTCCATGAGGAGCGCCGGCGCGAGAGGCGAGACCTTTCGAGCGCCGGTCCCTATGACCCGAGCCCGATAGCACGTGGCGCCCCACTCAACTCCCTATGGGCGCCAGTACGCGCGCTGCCGCGCGCAG
>CAYLZQ010000034.1:0-10517 GCA_964388045.1 uncultured Elusimicrobia bacterium
GGAAGAGGGAGGGGAGGAGCCTCCGAAATAATTTTTTCACATCGTTTGTCTACAATGAAGGCAGGTTTATGCGCCTAGCCGACGTGGCCAACATCAGGCTGGACCCCCAGCGGATACTGAAGAGCCGCTGGGCCCACGACACGGCCCACGCCCTCGCCGCGGCCCTGCGCGCCGCCCTCAGGAAGCCCAGGCCGGAGCCCAAGGACAAGGGGGATTAGGCCCCCCGCGGGCTCCTGAGCAGCCCGCGGTAGATCCCCGGGCTTGAGCCCCTGATCGGGACAGCCCCCACGGCCTTCCTATAGAACCCGGGGGAGCCAGCCCCTCCTATGATGGCGTAGGCGTAGCCCTGGGAGGCCATGGCCCTCAGGCATTCGAGAAGCAGGGCCTTCCCGATCCCCTGCCCCCTGGCCTCGGGGGCGACCCCCGCTGGGCCGAAGAAGTTCCTGCAGGTCGCGTCGTGGCAGGCGAAGCCCAGTATTCTCCCTCTCCTGCAGGCGATGAAGCAGGAGACCGGGCTCCTCGAGAAGGAGACCTCGCATTCGCCGGCCCAGGCCAGGCCGAAGCTCTCCCGGACCCAGTCCGAGACCAGGCGCTTCTCAGGGGCCAGGGCGCGGCGGATCTCGATTCCCGTGCGGCGGAGCCTCGCGGCGAGGCCCGAGGCCTGGGGCAGCTCGTAGAGCTTGACCAGCATGTCGGCCATGGCTATGCTCCGGAGAGCACCCGCACCGGGAGGACCATGGTGTTGAGGCCGGAGAACTGGAGCCTCCTCTGGAGCTGGAAGGCGGTCTCGTTGTGCAGCAGCCTCTGGAACCAGCGCTCCTGCTGGAAGACGAGCTTGCCGGCGAAGACGATCGAGCGGGGGAACTCCCTGCTGACCTCCAGGCAGAGCCTCTCAGCCTCCTCCACGACCTCAGTGCTCAGGCTCATCCTGTAGTCCGCTGCCAGGCCCCAGCCCCGGGCGAGCTCCGCGTAGCGCTTGAGAGACTCCTCGGTCCTCTCCCGGACCTCCTCCACCTCCTCGATCCCTTGGAAGGTGGCGCTGTCCACGACCCCCACCGAGAGGAAGATGAAGTTCTTGTAGTGGTTCGGGAAGAGCCTCTGGATCGTGAGGAGGGAGTGGATCCCGAGCCCCCCGTAGGCCCCGACCAGGATGACCGCGGTGGGGGCCTTGGGGTCCAGCCTGGGAGGCTCGGCCCTGGTGGAGGCCGGGAGATTGGCCAGGACCTCGTCTAGGCGCCTGAGGTTGAGCTTGACCAGGGCGTAGTGCCTCTTGATGAGGGCGCAGACTCCGATGAGGGCCGAGGTGATGGCCAGGGTCACCCAGCCCCCCTCGCTGAACTTCTCGTACACGTTGGCCGTCAGGATCGAAGCGCAGAGGACAAGGCCCACGGCATGGACCGAGATCTTGCGCGGCCAGTCAGGGAACCTTGAGCGCTGGCGCAGCCAGAAGCGGACCATGCCCAGCTCCGAGAGGGTGAAGGTGATGAAGACGGTGATCGAGTACATCAGGACCAGGGTGTGGGTCTGGCCGCGGGCGTAGAGGAGGGTCAGGAGGGAGGCTCCCGAGGTGAGAAGCACCCCGTCCTGCATGGTCAGCCGGTCCGAGAGGGTCGCGAAGCGGTTGGGGAGCCAGGAGTCGTTGGCCATGTTGGCCATGACCCTGGGCCCGGCGATGAAGCCGGCCTGGGCCGCCACAAAGAGCAGGGCCGCCTCGGCGAAGAGGGTGAGCCAGATGAACCAGCGGCCGCCTCCCCCGGCCCAGGCCCCCTGGGCGAAGCGCTCGACGAGGACCGCGTTCATGGTCTTTCCCGGCGCGGGCTCCGCGTGGACTAGCAAGTAGGCGAGGGTCAGGCCCGCGGTCACGATGGAAAGGGAGACGGCCATGTAGAGCATCGTGCGCTTCCCGGTCTCCACCTTGGGCTCCCGCATGATCTGGAGGCCGTTTGAGACCGCCTCGATGCCGGTGTAGGTCCCTGCCCCCATGGTGTAGGCGCGCAAAAAGAGGGCGGCCAGGCCTCCCCAGCCCAGGCTCGCCAGGCCCGAGGAGAAGCCGCCCCTCACCTCGTGGACCACTGCAGGCATCTCGCCGGCCTTGATCCCGATGGTCCCGAAGATCAGGACCGCGTGGGTGACCAGGAAGAGCATGAAGATGGGCATGAGGATCGTGACAGACTCCTTGACCCCCCTGAGGTTGAGGACCACGAGGACCAGGATCGCGGCCGCCTCCAGGCCGAGCTTCCATTTCTGCCAGGGCAGGGGAAGGAAGGAGAAGATGGCGTCCCCCCCGGCCGCGATCGAGACGGAGATGGTCAGGACGTAGTCGATGAGTAGGGCGGAGCCCGAGACCACCCCGAAGCTGGGGCCGAGCATGCGGCTGGCCACGAAGTAGCCGCCGCTCCCGAAGGGGAACTGCTCGATGATCCGGGAGTAGGCGTAGGAGATCACGCAGATGGTCCCCACGATGGCGAAGGCCAGGGGGACGGCCAGGTAGTGGTGGGTCCCGAGGGTCTTGAAGGACTCCTCGGGCCCGTAGGCCGAGGAGGAGAGGCCGTCGGCCCCCAGCCCCACCCAGGCCAGGAAGGCGATCAGGGAGATGGAGTGGTAGACCCTGGGGTCCTCGAAGTCCCGCGGCAGGCCCAGGAGGAGGCGCTTTAGACGTTCCAACATCGGAGCCGGCAAGCGTTCCTGAGGGGCTTGCCGGAATGGGTACGGCTGGGGCGTGTCTTTTCGATGGCAGTGAAAGGCGACCCATCCGAATCTACCAAATTTCCGCCTGGTTTTGCATGGCCCCGGATTTGATATAATCATTTCAGTCCCTGGCTGCAATGGGAGGACTATGAAAGCCGGCATACACCCGCTCTACGTCAACTCGAAGGTGGTTTGCGCCTGCGGCAACACCTTCGAGACCCGCTCCACCAAGGAGCTCATCAAGCTCGAGATCTGCTCGGCCTGCCACCCCTTCTTCACTGGCAAGCAGAAGCTGGTCGACACGGCGGGCCGGGTGGACCGCTTCATCAGGCGCTTCAAGGCGACCGAGGGCAAGACCGTCATGCGCGAGATCAAGGCCGCGGCCCCCAGGAAGCTGGCGCCCATGAACCGGATCGCCAAGAAGAAGGTCCTGACCACGGCCCCCACGAAAGAGGCCAAGCCCAGGAAGCCCGTCAAGAAGGCGGCGTAGAAGCCATCAAAAGGAGACCCCGGCCTGTACAGGCCGGGGTCTCCCTTTAATCTTGTATGGACCCTAAGCTCCTGCAGCTTGAATCCGAGTTTCGCGAGCTCGAGCGGAAGCTGAGCCTGGGCCTCTCCGCCTCCGAGTCGAAGGAGCTCTTGCGCCGCCATGCGGAGCTTGCCCCGATGGTCGCGCGGGTGCGGGAGTTCGCGAGGCTTGAGAAGGAGCTCGCGGACCTTGAGGCCCTCCGGACCGGCCCCGAGAAGGAGCTCCAGGAGCTGGCTGCCGAGGAGAGGCCGAGGCTCCAGGAGAGGGCCAGGGTCCTTGAGGCGGAGATCCTCTCCAGCCTCCTTCCCCAGGATCCCAAGGCCTCCAAGAACGCCTTCATCGAGATCAGGGCGGGGGCCGGGGGGGAGGAGGCCGCCCTCTTCGCGGCCGAGCTCCTGCGCCTCTACTCGCGTTTTGCTGAAAGACGGGGCTGGAGGGCCGAGCTCCTGGAGGCCAGCGCCACCGGCCTCAAGGGGATCAGGCAGGCCGTCCTCTACGTCCAGGGGGAGGGGGTCTATTCCTGGCTTCGCCACGAGGGGGGGGTCCACCGCGTCCAGAGGGTGCCCAAGACCGAGGCCTCGGGCCGCATCCACACCTCGACCGTCACGGTCGCGGTCCTGCCCGAGGCCGAGGAGGTGGAGGTGGCGATCAACCCCGAGGACCTCAAGCTCGACACCTTCCGCGCGGGCGGGGCCGGGGGGCAAAACGTCAACAAGGTGGAGACCGCGGTGCGCATCACCCACGTCCCCACCGGCCTGATCGTCCAGTGCCAGGACGAGCGCTCCCAGTTCAAGAACCGTGTCAAGGCCATGAAAGTCCTTCGGGCCAAACTCGCCGAGATCGAGAGGGAGAGGGCCCAGGCCCGGAGCGGCCAGGCCAGGAGGAGCCAGGTGGGGACGGGGGAGCGCTCTGAGAAGATCAGGACCTACAACTTTCCCCAGAACCGGGTGAGCGACCACAGGCTGGAGAGGTCCTGGCACAACTTGCCCGCGATCATGGACGGCGAGATCGCGCCCATCCTGGAGGCCCTCCGGGAGGAGGAGCGCCGCAGAGCCTTGGGAGAGGCCTCGAAAAAAGCGCCCGAGGGCCCCGCCGCGGGGTGAGGGGAGTTCGCGCTGTCCTCGTGAAAGGGATCAGAGCGGGGGAGTGGCTCCGCAGGGCCTGCGCGCACTTGCGCGAGCGCTCGGTCCCGGAGCCAGAGGCCAACGCGGAGCTGATCATGGCCGAGGTCCTGGGCATCGGGCGGCTCCAGGCGCGCCTGGACTCGGCCCGGGTCCTGACAGGGCCCCAGGCCAGCCGCTTCTGGAGCCTGGTCCTTGAAAGGGGCAGGCGCATCCCACTGGCCTACCTGCTCGGGCATCAGGCTTTCATGGGGCTTGAGATCAAGGTCGGCCGTGAGGCCCTGATCCCCAGGCCTGAGACCGAGCAGGTGGTTGAGGAGGCGATCGGGCTGCTTGCGCCCAGGGCCCAGGAGCCCCTCCACCTTCTCGAGATAGGCACGGGCAGCGGCTGCATCGCGATCTCCCTGAGCAAGGCCTTCCCCCACGCCGTGGTCTACGCGACGGAGATCAGTTCGGCCGCTTTGAGGCTTGCCCTCAGGAACGCGCAGGACCACCGCCGCGCAGGCCGCATCCGGTTCATCCGGGAGGACCTCTTCAAGGCCGGGGGAGGCCGCGGGGGATGGGCGGACCTGGTGATCTCCAACCCCCCTTACGTTCCGTCCCGGGAGATCGGCCGGCTGGAGCCTGAACTGCGCCACGAGCCCCGCCTCGCCCTGGACGGAGGCCCGGACGGCTTGAGAGCGATGCGCGCCGTCGCGCCCCAGGCCATGGCCTTCTTGAAGCCCGGAGGCTGGGTTGTCCTTGAGATCGGGGCCAGGCAGGGGGAATCTGTCAGGCGGATCCTGAAGTCCGCCGGGTTTGAAGACCACGAGATCCGCAAGGACCTTCAGGGCCTGGACCGGATCGCCCTGGCCCAAGCCCCGCGGCAGGGGGAAATCTGACGCCTCACCTCCCCCGCGGGGAGGGGGCCAGGAGCGGGGTGGAGCTGAGCAGTTGAGGAAAATGGTAAATTAGCCCGCCATGGAGGAGCTCCGCATCGAGGGGGGACGGCCGTTACGCGGCGAGGTCCGGATCAGCGGCTCCAAGAACGCGGCCCTGCCTATTTTGATCGCGACCCTCCTGACCGACGAGCCCTGTCGCGTCCAGAACGTGCCCAGGCTCAGGGACATCCGGACCACGATCCGCCTCCTGGAGAGCCTGGGCAAGAGGGTCCGGCAGAGGGGCTCCGCGGTCGAGGTGCTGGCCCATGGGCCTCTCGAGACCCAGGCCCCCTACGAGATCGTCAAGCAGATGCGCGCCTCGGTCCTGGCCGCGGGACCCTTGCTCGCACGCTTCGGCCGCGTCCGGGTCCCCATCCCCGGGGGCTGCGCGATCGGGCTGAGGCCCATCGACATCCACCTCAAGGGCTTCGAGGGCCTGGGGGCCGGCCGCTCCGTGGAGTCGGGGGACTTGGTCCTGCGGGGGGCCTTGAGGCCGGGCCGGGTGCGCTTGAGCTACCCCAGCGTGGGGGCCACCGAGAACCTGATGATGGCCGCGGCCGGCGTCGCGGGGCTCACGGTCATCGAGAACGCGGCCAGGGAGCCTGAGCTCTCGGACCTGGGGGATTTCCTTGGCCGCATGGGGGCTCGGGTGCGCGGGGCAGGGACCCGGCGGATCGAGGTCCTGGGGGCCAGGAGCCTCGGAGGCTGCAGCCACCGGGTCATCCCGGACCGGATCGAGGCCGGGACCTTTCTCCTGGCCTGCGCCGCGGCCGGAGGCTCCCTGCGCCTGCTGGGGGCCAGGCCCGGGCACCTGGAGGCCTTGACCCGGAAGATGCGCGCGGCCGGGGCCGGGATCCGGGAGCTGCCCGAGGGCCTTGAGGTGGAGATGGAGGGCAGGCCCAGGCCGGTCTCCATAGAGACCAGGCCCTATCCCGGTTTTCCCACCGACCTCCAGGCCCCCTGGATGGCCTGGATGTGCCTGGCCAGGGGGCGGTGCCGGATCGTTGAGACCGTTTTCGAGAACCGCTTCCTCCACGCGGCCGAGCTCTCCCGGATGGGAGGGCGCATCACCCTCCGGGGTCATGCGGCTAGCGTGGAGGGGGTCCCGCGCCTCTTCGGAGCGCCGATCATGGCCTCGGACATACGCGCCGGGGCCGCGCTTTTGGTGGCTGCCTTGGCCGCCCGCGGCCGCACGCTCCTGGCGCGCGTCTACCACGTGGACCGGGGCTACGAAAGGCTCGAGGCCAAGCTCCGGAGGGTCGGCGCGCAGATCCGCCGCCTCCGGAAATGAAATACGCCGAGGCCATCGCTGCCCTGGAGGAGCGCCAGGAGGCCAGGATCGAGCTGGGCCTGGGGAGGGTCCGGAGGCACCTGGCTAGGCTCGGGAACCCGCACCAGGGGCTTGCCTGCATCCACGTGGCCGGGACCAACGGCAAGGGCTCCCTCTGCGCGATCCTGGAGTCCGTCCTGCGGCAGGCGGGATACAGGACCGGCCTCTACTGCTCCCCGCACCTGGCCAGCGTCCGCGAGAGGATGCGCCTCTCGGGGGCCTGGATCCCCGAGAGGGACTTCGCCAGACTCATGGGGCGCGCCCTCGACGCTGACCCTGAAAAGAGCCTGACCTACTTCGAGCTCCTGACCTCGATCGCCTTCCAGTGGTTCCGGGAGAGCCGCTCGGAGGTGGTCCTGCTGGAGGCCGGCCTGGGGGGGCGCCTGGACGCGACCAACGTGGTGGAGAGGCCCCTGGCTTGCGTCGTCACCTCCCTGGATTTCGACCACGTGCGGTTCCTGGGCAGGACCCTCGGCCGCATCGCCTCCGAGAAGGCGGGCATCATCAAGCCAGGCTGCCCCGTCCTGTGCCCGGCCCTGGCCCCGGAAGCCCTCAGGGTCATCGTTTCCCGCGCCAGGAGGCTCGGCTCTCCGCTGACCGTGGTCAAAAAGCCTTTGAAAACGGTGAAGACGGATTGGAGCGGACAACGGCAGATCCTGGAAGACTCTCGGCATAGGAGGCATGCCTTGAGTCTCCTAGGACTAAGTCAACCCCTCAACGCGGCCGTGGCCAGGGCCGTCCTGGAGGCGCTGCGGGGGATATTGCCCGTGCCTGAGCCTGCCTGGGGCCAGGGGCTCTCGAACGTGCGCTGGCCCGGACGCTTCGAGGTGAGGAGGGCTGGGCGCAAGTTGGCGGTTCTCGACGGGGCCCACAACCCCGAGGCCATGCGCCACCTGGCCAGGACCTGGGAAAGCTCCCCCTGGTCCCGGGGAGGGGCCCGCTGGATCCTGGGGGTCATGAGGGACAAGGACGTGGAGGGGATGCTCTCCCCTCTGGCCCCCCACCTGCGGGAGGTCGTGACCGTGAGCCCCCCCAGCCCCAGGGCCCTCGACGCCCTGAGCCTGGCCCGGGAGGTGCGGCGCAGGGCCCCGCGGGCCAGGGTGACGGCCGAGCGCGACCCGGAGACAGCGGTGAGGTCCTGGCTTTCGGGCTCTTCCCCGCGCCTGGCTGTCGTCTGCGGCTCCTTCTACCTGGTCGGGAGCGCGGCCCGGGTCCTGGGAGGGGGGAACCATGGGCACCTCTAGGACCAAGGCCGCACTCGGCATTGACGTGGGCGGAACCTTCGCCAAGGTCGCGGCGGTCGCGCCTTCGGGCCGCGTCCTGCTCATGACCCAGATCCCCACCCGCGGGCCCGAGGGGCCAGGGCCTTTTGTAAAGCGCCTGGCCCGGGTCCTGGAGGGCTGGAGGCTGGAGTTGCCTGCCCTTGAGGCCGTCGGCCTCGGGCTTGCGGGGGACGTGGACTCGGAGAGAGGACTTTTGCGTTTTTCGCCGAACCTCAGGGGCTGGGAGGGCTACGACTTCAAGAGGGAGTTGGCGCGCAGGCTTCGCCTGCCGGTGACGGTTGACAACGACGCCAATATGGCTGTCTGGGGAGGCTACCAGAGGGAGCTCAAGGGCCGGGCGCGCCATGTCGTGGGACTCACCCTCGGGACCGGGGTCGGGGGCGGGATCATCCTGGAGGGGAGGCTTTTTCGCGGGGCCACCGGCTCTGCCGGCGAGGTCGGGCATACCCGGGTGGAATTCCCCGGAGAGCCCTGCCGTTGCGGCAGCCGGGGGTGCCTGGAGGCCTACGCGGGAAGCTACGGGATCGTGCGCACGGCTCAAAGGCTCTTGGCGGCCTCGCGGCGCAAGTCCCTGCTGCGCCTGGAGCCGGACCTGGATCCCGCGCGCATAGCCCGGGCCGCTGAGGAGGGGGACGCGGTGGCGCTGGAGGTCTGGGCCAGGACAGCCTCCTACCTCGCGGGCGGGATCTCGAACCTGGTCCTCCTGCTCAATCCCGAGTTCCTGCTGCTTTTGGGCGGGGTCTCCAGGGCCGGGAAGTGGCTCCTGGGTCCCCTGCGCCGGCGCCTGGAGGACCAGCCCTTCAGGACCCCCTTCCGGCGCCTTCGGATCAGGGCCGCTGACAACCCTGACTGGGGCTGCGTGGGAGCGGCCCTGCTGGCCCTGGAAGAGTTCCCGGGGCGATGAGGTTCCTCTTCCTGGGGCTTGGAGCGGCCCTCCTGGCGGCGCCCTGCCTGGCCGCCGCCCCAGCGGCCCAGGATTTCCCCCTCCCACAGCCCGCCTCCACTGCCGCGGTCCACCTGGACTTCCAGGCCGACCGCATGGACTACGACGGCTCCCGCGCCCTCATCCATCTCAAGGGGTCGGTCAGGATCAGGGAGTCCACCTGGACCATCAAGGCGGACGAGCTCTGGCTCGATACCGAGAGGCGCCTGGCCCGCTCGGAGGGCTATCTCCTCGTGGAGGACGGGTCGAGCGCGGTCTTCGGGGACTCCGGGGAGTTCGACTTCGCCCGCCACGAGGGGAGGCTCTTCAACACCTCCGCAGGCCACGGGGACTGGCGCATCCATGCCCGGGGGGTGCGCCTCTGGGAGAGGAGGACCTCCGAGGGCGCCTCCGAGCGCCGGCTCGACTACCGCGGGGCCGAGTTCACGAGCTGCAGCTTCGATCCCAAGCCGCACTATAAATTCAGGGCCGGCAGCGTGAGCGTCATCCCCCGCAGGCGCCTGCTGGCGCGAAACGCCGTCTTCTATCTAGGCCGCGTTCCCCTGCTTTACATGCCGTTCCTCTACAAGTCCCTCAATCCAATCCCTTTCCTGCGTTTCAAGATGCATCCAGGCTACGACCGGCGCAACGGTGGTTTCATGAAGGGGACCCTGATCACCCAGCACTCCCCCTCCCTCTACAGCAAGCTCTACCTGGATTACTACTCCTCCCAGGGACTGGGGACAGGGGGGGAGCTGGAGCGGAGGAGCGGGGAGGACTCCCGCGGGGTCCTCCACGGCTACCGCATCCGGGAGACCCACAACGGCCGGGAGCGCTGGACCGTGCTTGGAAGCGGCTACCAGGCCCTGAGCAGCTCCGCGGCCTTCCAGGCCCGCCTCCAGGTCCAGTCGGACGCTGACTTCAACAACGACTACGCCCGGGCCAGCACCTTCCGAGTGACCCCGGAGCTCGTGAACAACGCGGCCGTGGTCTACCGCCTGCCCCGGCTCACCGCGCGCCTGAGCTACTCGCGCCTGGAGGCGGCCTCGGAGGACCGCACCCGTTTTCTTAAGTCGAAGGAGAGTTCGCCCAGGCTCGAGGTCCAGAGCGCCCCCTTGCAGGTTTGGAGGCTTCCCTGGCTCAACACTTTCGAGGGCTTCGCGGACAACTCCTTCGAGCGTGGCAGGCCCTTCCTCCAGAAGTCCGCGGGGCTGGGCTGGGAGGGCACCCGGACTTTCCCCCTCTGGCGCGGGGCGAGCCTCTCCCCCAGGCTCGCCTTTCGGGAAGCCTACCTCAGCCGCGCGGACTTTTCGGCTGACTTTGCCAGCACCGCGACCGTCAGGGACGCCTTCGTGGGCCGCGCCAGCGCCCAGGGGACCCTGCGCCTGGCGACTCCCCTGGGGGACTGGGACCTGAGCCACCTCTACGAGCGCAGGCTCAAGGCCGGCTCTTTCTCCGAGGACGCCGGGGCCCCGGACCATGGGGTGGCGGCGAACCTCCTGACCCTGGTGGACGCCCTGCGCCCCTCCCGCCGGATCCTCCTGCGCCTTTCCTCGGGCTACGACTTCAGGGTCTTCAGGGACCGCAGTCCGGGTTTCCGCGAGAGGGTGCAGCCGGTCGTGGGAGAGATCCTCTACGCTCCCCGCCCCAGCCTGAGCCTTTCCCTCCGGGACGACTACCAGCTCCAGCAGGGCCACCGTTCCTTCGTTCTCGGCGCTCAGTGG
>CAYLZQ010000035.1:0-10443 GCA_964388045.1 uncultured Elusimicrobia bacterium
CGCCGCAAGGCGCGGCTGGGCCCGTAGGGCTGGTTGAGGCAAGCGGCCGAAACCATGGGGGTGAAGGAGTCGTCATTATAAAGCCAATGAAGCTGGCCAGGAAAGGCTACTTCGGGCCCTACGGGGGCTGTTTCGTGCCCGAGACCCTGGTGGAGCCCTTGCGCGAGCTTGAGGCGGCCTATGCCAGGGCCAGGCGAGATCCCGCCTTCCGGGAGGAGCTCGCCCGCGAGCTGTCCACCTTCGCAGGGCGGCCCACGCCTCTGACCCTGGCTGAGAACCTTGGCCGGGAGCTGGGGGGCATCCGCCTCTACCTCAAGCGCGAGGACCTAGCCCACACCGGGGCTCACAAGATCAACAACACGGTGGGGCAGGCCCTGCTCGCCCGCCGCATGGGGAAGTCCAGGCTGATCGCCGAGACCGGGGCCGGCCAGCACGGGGTCGCGACGGCCGCGGCCGCGGCGCGCTACGGCCTGCGCTGCAGCGTCTACATGGGCACCGAGGACATGAGGCGCCAGGCCCCTAACGTGGAGAGGATGCGCCTGCTGGGCGCCGAGGTGGTTCCAGTCGGCACGGGGACCAGGACCCTCAAGGACGCGACCAGCGAGGCCCTGAGGGTCTGGGCTTCCTGCCTCAAGGACACCCACTACGTCCTTGGCTCCGCCCTGGGCCCCCACCCCTATCCCATGATCGTGAGGGACTTCCAGGCCGTGATCGGGAGAGAGGCCCGCAGGCAGGTCCTTAAGGCCGAGGGCCGCCTGCCCCACGAGGTGGTGGCTTGCGTGGGAGGAGGCTCCAACGCCATCGGGATCTTCGCCGCCTTCCTCAGGGATCCGGTGCGACTGGTCGGGGTGGAGGCAGGAGGGTTGGGCTTGAAGAGCGGGCTTCATGCGGCGCGCTTCGCCGGGGGAAGGCCAGGGGTGCTCCACGGGAGCTATACCTACCTGCTCCAGGACAGGCACGGCCAGGTCTTGAACACACACAGCATCTCCGCCGGGCTCGACTACCCTGCGGTGGGGCCTGAGCACTCCTTGCTCAGAAGCCTGGGCCGCGCCGGGTATACGACAGCGACGGATGCCGAGGCCCTTCGGGCTTTCCAGGCCCTTTGCCGCGCGGAGGGCATCCTCCCGGCTTTGGAAAGCGCTCATGCCCTGGCCTATGTTCTGCGTCGCGGCAGGAGCTATTCCAAGGGCGCGGTGGTCCTCCTCAACCTCTCGGGCCGGGGGGACAAGGACATGGCGGCGGCATTGCAAGCCATTGGAGCCGGCTCATGAGTCTTGCCGAGGCCCTGGCGAGGAGCAGGCGGCTGGGACGCTCGGGCTTCGTGCCCTTCCTCACCGCCGGCGACCCGAGCCTGGAGGCCACGCGAGCCTTTGCCAGGACCCTGGCCAGTGCCGGGGCTGACCTGATCGAGTTTGGGGTCCCCTTCTCGGATCCTGTGGCTGACGGGCCCGCGATCCAGGCCTCCTCCCAGAGGGCCCTCAGGGCCGGGGCGAGCCTGCCTGCCATCCTGTCTTTGGTCCGGAGGCTTCGGCGCGAAGGCTTTGGGGTCCCCGTGGTCCTGATGACCTACCTGAACCCTGTCCTCAGCCTCGGCTTTAAGCGTTTCGCCAGGGACTGCGGCCGGAGCGGGGTCTCAGGGGTCCTGGTCGTGGACCTGCCGGCGGAGGAATGGGGATCCAGGGCGGAGCTCCTGAGAAGAAGCAGGGTCGAGCCGGTGCTCCTGGCTTCCCCCACCACCTCGGACCAAAGGCTCAGGCTGGTGGGACGGACCTCGGGCTCGATCGTCTACTACGTCTCGCGCGAGGGGGTGACAGGGAAGCGCCCGGATCTCCCCCCGGGGCTCAAGGCTAGGCTCAGGAGGGTCAGGTCCTTGACAGGCAAGCCCCTGATCGTGGGCTTCGGGATCGCGGCCCGGGCCCAGGCCCATGCCCTGGCCGGGATCGCGGAGGGGGTGGTCGTGGGAAGCGCCCTGGTCAGCGCCGTCGCCCGCTTCCCCTCTGTCCCGGCCGCCTGCCGCGGGCTCTTTCGCCTCTCAAGGCGGATCGCGGGGGGGCTGGCCCTATGAGGAGGCTGGAGGACTGACATGCTCATCATCATGCACTCGGACCATACCCCTGAGCAGCTCGAGGCGGTGGTCAACAAGGTCAAGGCCATGGGCTTGAAGCCCCACGTGATCCCGGGGGCTCAGAGCGTCGCGGTCGGGATCACGGGAAACAGCGGCCCCCTGGATCCCCGGGAGTTCGACGTCTTTGCTGGCGTCAGCGAGGCGATCCCGGTCACCAAGCCCTACAAGCTGGCCAGCCGGGACTTCAAGCACGCGGACACCCTGGTGCCCGTGGGCTCCTACGAGGTGGGCGGGCCCTTCCTCGTGATCGCCGGGCCCTGCGCGGTGGAAAGCGAGGATCAGACCCTGAGAATCGCCCGCCTGGTCAAGGCCGCCGGGGCGCACATCTTGCGCGGGGGGGCCTTCAAGCCGCGCACCTCCCCCTACAGCTTCCAGGGCCTGGGCTCCAAGGGCCTGGAGATACTCAAGGCCGCCAAGCAGGAGACAGGCATGCCTGTCGTGACCGAGGTCCTGGACCAGCGCACCCTGGAGGCCGTCTCCGAGGTGGCAGACGTGCTCCAGGTGGGGGCCCGCAACATGCAGAACTTCGCCCTCCTCAGGGACTTGAGCCGCCTGAGGAAGCCGGTCCTTCTCAAGAGGGGCCTTTCCGCCACCCTGGATGAGTGGCTCATGTCGGCCGAGTATCTCCTCAGCGAGGGCAACGCCCAGGTGATCCTCTGCGAGCGGGGGGTGCGCACCTTCTCGGATCATGCCCGAAACACCCTGGACCTCACCGTGGTCCCTGCTGTCAAGGAGAAGAGCCACCTTCCCATCATCGTGGATCCAAGCCACGCAACAGGGGTGAGGTCCCGGGTCGCTCCCATGGCCAGGGCCTCGGCGGCGGCAGGGGCCCATGGGATCATGGTTGAGGTCCATGACAGGCCCGAGCAGGCCCTCTGCGACGGAGCCCAGGCCCTCTTGCCCGAGGACTTCAAGGCCCTGATGGCGGATCTTGAGCAGATCGCGGCCGCCCTGGGCCACAGCCTGGCCAAGGCCCCATGAGCCGGCGCCTCCGGGGCGCCCTGAGCCTTCCGGGAGACAAGTCCATCCTCCACCGCGCCTTGATCCTGGCGGCCATGGCCCAGGGGGACTCCGTGCTTGAGGGACGCCTCGAGGGGGAGGATCTGCGCTCCACCTGGCGGTGCCTGCAGGGCCTGGGGGTTGGGATATCTTCGGACGCGAAGAGGATCGCTGTCAAAGGCCGCGGCTGGCGGGGCTTGAAGAGCCCTCTTCGGATCTTGGACGCGGGCAACTCAGGCACTACCCTGAGGCTGCTCATGGGCGTGATCGCCGGCAACCCCATGAAGGCGACTTTGACCGGGGACTCCTCCCTTTGCCGCAGGCCCATGGGCCGGGTGGCTGAGCCCCTGCGCCGGATGGGAGCCGCAATCGAGCTTTCCCACGGGGAGGTGGCTCCGGTCAGGGTCGCAGGCTGCGCCCTCAAGGGCATTTCTTTTACCTCTCCCATCCCCAGCGCCCAGGTGAAATCAGCCGTGCTCCTGGCCGGGCTCCTGGCCTCAGGGGAGACCACGGTCACCGAGCCGGCCCCAAGCCGCGACCACACTGAGAGGATGCTTCCCCTTTTCGGGATCCATCCCAAAAGGGAAGGGCTCAGGGTGAGCGTTCCCGGGGGCCTGCGCCTGGGCCGGGCGCGCCTTCGGGTCCCAGGGGACGTCTCCTCAGCCGCCTTTTGGGCCGTGGCCGCGACCCTGGCGCCGGGCAGCGAGCTCAGGCTCCTGGGGGCGGGGGCCAATCCCTTCCGCACCGGCTTCCTGGATGTCCTGGAGCGCATGGGAGCCAGGATCGAGAGGATTCCTGTCAGGGATGAGGGCTACGGGATGGAGCCGGTGGCCGACCTCCTGGTGAGGTCCTCCTCGCTCCATGCGGCTCAAGTCGCGGCGGACGAGGTTCCGGGGCTCATCGACGAGGTGCCTGTCCTTGCCCTGGCAGCCAGCCAGGCTGAGGGGGTGAGTCGCTTCCGCGGGCTTTCCGAGCTTCGGCTCAAGGAGAGCGACAGGCTTGAGGCTGTCGCGGGCCTTCTGAGGAGCCTGGGAGGAGAGGCCCAGGTCCTGGGCGATGACCTGGTGGTGAAAGGTCCCCGGAGGCTTCAGGGAGGGCGGGTCCTCACCCAGGGGGACCATCGGATCGCCCTGACAGCCCTGGTGGCCGGTCTTCTCTCCCCAGGCGTGGAGCTCGATGACGCGGACTGCGTCAGGGTCTCCTACCCTTCCTTTTATGACGACCTTAAAAGGCTTTGTTAGGGCAGGCCTCATCGGCCACCCAGTGGCGCATTCCTTGTCCCAGGTCATTTTCAGGGACCTGGGCCGCGGGCTCAAGCGCAGCGTCGTCTACGAGGTTTTCGATGTCCCGCCGCAAAAGCTCGCCTCCGCTCTGCGCCGTTTGCAGGAAGATGGCTACGTCGGCCTCAACGTGACCATCCCCCTTAAGAAGGCAGTCCTTCCCCTTCTGCAGGAGCTCTCCCCTGAGGCGCGCGCGATCAGGGCCGTGAACGCAGTGCGCTTTTCAGGCCGGAGGGCAAAAGGGCATAATACCGATGCCTCCGGCTTTTGCGACGCCTTGAGGCAAGCCGGCTTCAGGGTCCAGGGCAGGCGGGCCGTGGTCCTCGGAGCAGGGGGAGCGGCAGCGGCCGTGGGCTATGCCCTGGCAAGGGCAGGGGCGCGGCAGGTGGGCTTCGTGGCGCGCAGGGAAGCGGAAGGGAGACGCTTGGCAAGGCATTTTCAACGCTTGTTTCCAAAAACGGCATTCCGCGCGAGCCTTCCGGCTCGCGCGGAGATATGGATCAACGCCACCCCCCTGGGCATGCAAGGCTTTCCGGAGAGGTCGCCTGCCCTTCGGGGGATGCCGGGCTGCGAACTGGCCTTTGACCTCGTTTATGGGCGCCGGACCCCTTTCCTGAGGCAGGCCGCGTCAATGGGCGCCAGGGCCGTGGACGGGCTGGGGATGCTCGTATTCCAGGCCCTGCGGACCTGGGAGTTTTGGTTCGGGAGCATGAGGGCCGCCGGGAGGAGGCGATTGGCCCGGATGATCCTCAAGGGGCTTCAACGTGGGGCTTAGATTTCTGACAGCCGGAGAATCGCACGGCAAGGCCCTGGTCGGGATCCTGGAGGGGATGCCGGCCGGGCTGGAGCTTTCGGTCCTGGAGATCCAGGCCGAGCTCAGGCGCCGCAAGCTCGGGCACGGCCGGAGCCTGCGCCAGAAGATCGAGGGGGACCCTGTCGAGATCCTCTCCGGGGTCAGGCACGGGAGGACCCTGGGCTCCCCCATAGCCCTGGAGATCCCCAACGCGGACTTCAAGAATTGGGAGGGGATCATGTCGGTGGAGCCCCGGGCCGGAGAGGCCAGGCGCGTGGATGTCCCCCGGCCTGGCCATGCGGACCTGGTGGGCAAGCTCAAGTACGGCTTTGAGGACATGCGCGACTCCCTGGAGCGGGCCAGCGCCAGGGAGACCGCCATGCGCGTGGCCCTGGCCTCGGTGGCCCGCAGCTTCCTCAAGGCCTGCGGGGTCTGCGTGGCCAGCCGGGTGGTCTCGATCGGGGGGGAGGCTGACTCCCGCTCCCTGCCCTGCCCGATCTCCAAGCTCAACGCCTTGGCCGACGCCTCCCTGGTGCGCTCGACCAGCCGAGAGGCGGGCAGGCGCATGATGGCGGAGATAGACAGGGCCAGGGCAGAGGGGGACACCCTGGGCGGGACCTTCGAGGTTTTTGCCGAGGGCCTGCCGGTGGGCCTGGGGAGCTACGCCCACTGGGATCGCCGCCTGGAGGGGCCGCTTGCCGCGGCCCTCATGGCCCTCAACGCGGTCAAGGGAGTGGAGATCGGCCTGGGCTTCAAGGCCGCGCGGGCGCGCGGCTCCCAGGCCCACGATGAGCTCCTGCCCAAGGGGAGGAGGGTCGCTTACAAGACCAACCGCTCAGGGGGCATAGACGGCGGCATCACGACCGGGCAGCCCCTGATCCTTCGCGCCGCCATGAAGCCCCTGGCGACACTGATGAAGCCCCTGGATTCCGTGGACTTGAGGACCATGAGACCGGCCAAGGCCCATGTGGAGCGCTCGGATGTCTGCGCCGTGCCGGCTGCCGCGGTGATCGCCGAGTCCCTGGCGGCCCTGGTCCTGGCTGACACGATCCTGGTCAAGTTCGGGGGGGATTCCATGCGGGAGATGCTTCCCAGGCTGAAGGCTTGGAACCCTTGAAGGGCAACATCTATCTCTCCGGCTTCATGGGCAGCGGCAAGTCCTCGGTGGGCCTGGCCCTGGCGCGAAGGCTGGGCCTTGGGTTCCTGGACCTGGACCGGCAGGTGGAGCGCCGCGCGGGCTTGAGCCTCCCCCGCCTCTTCGAGCGGGGGGAGGAGGCCTTCAGGCGTCTGGAGAGCTCGGCCCTCAGGCAGGCCAGCCGCCTGCGTGGCCGCGTGGTGGCTTTGGGCGGGGGGGCTCTCCTGGACCCCTGCAACCGAAGGCTGGTCAAGGGCTCAGGAATCCTGGTGAGCCTGGTCTGCTCCGAGCGCGAGCTCTGGCGCAGGCTCAAGCCAGAGCTGGCCTTAAGGCCGCTCCTCCAGGGACCAAAGCCCAGGAGTCGCCTGAGGGCGCTTTTGCGAAACCGGCGCCGTCTCTACGCCAGCGCGGACCTTAGGGTCTCCACCACCGGCCGAAGCCCGGAGCAGGCTGCGGTTATTATCGCCCGGAGGCTCGGGGCATGAGCCGCCTCTGGGTCGGCTCCGGGATATCCCGCAAACCAAGGCTTTGGATCGGAGGGCTTTCGAGCGGGAAGCTCATACTCGCCTCCGAGCCCGCGGCCTTCAGGCTCTTCGGAGCCCCGGTGGCCAGGGCCCTGGGCCGTGAGGGGCTTTCAGTCTCCTGCCACCTCCTTCCGAGCGGGGAGAGGGCCAAGACCTGGCAGGCTGTCTCCGGGCTTCTCTCGGCCATGCTCAAGGCCGGGCTCGGCCGGGACTCGGGGTTGCTCGCCCTGGGCGGTGGCGCTGTCACGGATTCGGCCGGCTTTGCCGCGGCGATCTACCTGCGCGGCATCCCCTGGCTGAGCCTTCCGACCACTCTCCTCGGCCAGTTGGACAGCGGGATAGGGGGCAAGACCGGGATCAACCTTCCCGAGGGAAAGAACCTGGCCGGGGCCTTCCACATGCCCCTCTCCTCGGTCTGCGACGTCGCTTTCCTGGAGAGCCTGCCCGGACGGGAGAGGATCTCGGGCCTGGCCGAGGCGATCAAGGTCGGCCTTGTCTTTGAGCCCGGCTTGTGGCGGTTCATCCAAAGGAATTGGCCCGGGCTCCTGCAGGGCGAGCCGGCCGCCACAGAATCAGCGGTCAGGCGTACGGCCTCCTGGAAGATGCGAGTGGTCTCAAGGGACGAGCGCGAAACCAGGGGCTTGCGCGAGCTCTTGAACTTCGGCCACACCCTGGGCCATGCCCTGGAGAGGGCGAGCGGCTACGGCAGCCTGCGCCACGGGGAGGCCGTGGTCTGGGGGATGAGGCTCGCCCTCAGGCTCTCTGTCGAGCAGGCCGGGCTTTCGCCCAAGGCCGCGGCCCCGGTCGAGGAGTTTCTAAAGTCCATCCCGGTCACGATCTCGAAGGGAATCAGCCCACGCTGGATCCTGGAGGCGGCGCGCCTGGACAAGAAGGTGCGCGGAGGGAGTATCCGCTTCGTTCTTCTCAAGGCCCTGGGCCGGCCGGTGGTCAAGGCCGTTTCCGAGAATCGAATCCTGAAGGCGATCAGGGAGGCGCTCCCATGAACATCCTCGTGCTCCATGGCCCCAATCTGAACCTCCTCGGGGAGCGGGAGCCTGAGATCTACGGGAGGCTGACCCTCAAGCAGCTCAACGAGCGCCTGCGCGCTCATGCGAGAGGCAGGAAGGCGAGGCTGCGCATTTACCAGTCGAACCACGAGGGGGAGCTCATTGACCTCATCCACAAGCACCGGAGATGGGCGGACGGCCTGGTCTTCAATCCTGGGGCCTACTCGCACACCAGCTACGCCCTGCGCGACGCCGTGGCCGCGGCCGGGATCCCCGCGGTGGAGGTCCATCTCACTGAGATCGGCAGGAGGGAGCCCTTCCGCCGAGTCTCCGTGATCGCCCCGGTTTGCCGGGCCCTGATCTCGGGAAAGGGGCTCGGCTCCTACCTGGAAGGGATCGACCGGCTCTTGACTCCCGGACCCCATCAACGGGCCCGCTGACCCAAGCTTCGAATCTTAGCCCCGTGCCCGAGTCATTTGGCGGGCAGAACGTTCCGGCTCCGGGAGTTCTCGAAATAAATCCGTTTTTCTCCAATCGGAGGATCATTTGATGCGCCGATGGCGCGGTGACGCGAAAATAGGCCGCGAGGTCCGCCTCCACGGGAGGTCGGCGATTGACCTTGGTGTAGTAGTAGATGTAGGCGAGCACCTTGCCTTGCTGGCTGTTCGGCTTGGCGGCCGCGGCGGTCTGTTCGGCCATCGGTTCAGTTCTTCGCGGCCACGTAGCGCTGCCGGGGACTCCTCGGAGAATCGGGGTCCGTCATGGCCAGAGAACCCTCTCGCAGAAGAGGGTGAAGGTGCTTATGCATGAAGCTCTCCCGGTCTTTGAGTCCCATGAAATCCAGCATCTCTTTGATCGACTGCGGCGTAGCGCAGAAATCTAGCAGGCGGCGCTTGTCGGTTACTTGGGGGGTACTTGTCGGGTGCTTGTCGGTGAGCGCTCTTGGCCTGCGGGGCCTTGCTGAAAGTGACCCGGAAGCCTTGCACTTGCTCGAAAGTCGGAGCCGGCATGCCGGCGCTCTTGCATTCGTCAAGGATCAGCCCAGTGCCGCTGCCCCACTGCTCGATCATTCCCGCGTAGTAGAAGATCTCCGCAATCTGCTTGTTGCGAGGCACCGAGGGATGCTTCTTCTTGAGCGCTTGAACCGAAAGCTCGTTGGGCAGTCCGCCGTCGTTCCAGACCATGACCTCGCGGTCGTAGATGCGCACCTCCGTATCGCGCGTGCTGGCGTAGTTCCTGTGGCAGATGGCGTTGGTCACCGCCTCTCGCAGCGCCTTCAAGGGGTATTCCCAGATCACGTTGCGCTGCGGCCGTCCGGTCATCTCGAAACGAGTGTCCAGCTTCTCCCGGAAATAGCCCATGGCCCCCTCGACCTGGTCGAAGAGAGTGCCGTCGATTCGGTCGTTTCGGCGAAGGCGCAGAGGGTTTCCAAGGCCTCGCGGCCCCCCCAGCCTTATGGCAAAACTTCAGGCAACACCGAGGCCCCTTGACTATACATGATTTATAGTGTAATCTATCCCTTGGGTGAGCGCACCGCTCTGAGACTCCCCTGGTTTCATCGGAGCAACGGCTCCAGGTCCCCAGGGGCTTTATCTCGTTAGGAGCAAGTCGTTTCTCCGTGACCCTGGGGAATCTTGACCGCTGAAACATGGGGACGTTTGGAGCGGTGCGCTCACTTGGGCAACGGAAGTGTTTATCTACAAGCTTGAATTCTACCAGACCCCTCGTGGGGATTACCCGGCAAAGGATTTCGTGGAGTCGTTGCCGGAACGTCCTCAAATGAAAGTGGCGGCGTGGCTTCGGTTGCTTCAAGAGAAAGGGCCGAACCTGCATCGGCCCTATGCCGACATTCTGGAGGAGCCGATTCGGGAGCTGCGGGTTTCGTTCGGCAGGCTGGAAATCAGGCTGCTCTACTTTATCCACGGCAAGAGTATCGTGGCGACGCATGGATTTCTAAAGAAGAGCCGCCAGGTGCTAAAAGAGGAAATAGAGTTGGCCAATCGATACCGGAATGATTGGCTGATAACATTCTGTGGAGGGAAGTCATGAAGCCCAAGAAACTGTACTTTGATGACTGGCTCAAAGAGAGGGTCAAGAATCCGGTGTTCAAGAAAGCCTACGAGGAAGAGGATGTGCGGGCCCGCCTCGCTTTGCGTATTGCGGAACTTCGCAAAGAAAAAAACCTCAGCCAGGCACAACTCGCCCACCGGCTTCATACGACACAACAGGTGGTTTCCGATATTGAGACATTCAAGCATGCCAATATCACGCTCCTGACACTCCAGAATATCGCTCAGGCTTTAGATCGGCGACTCATTATTGATCTCCGCTAGTTGATCCTCGCTTTATGCATATCCGGGCACTCGCTTGGAGAAACTCGTAATTGTGGCAGACAAGAATTCTCCGGCCCATAAGCTCTATCGCAAGCTCAAATTCATTCCTTCGGGTCGCGAACGGGGAATATTTAAGAACTAACTCTCAGCGGCCTTGACCGATTCTCGCTTGCGATTGATCCGCGTACAAAATGGCTGCCCGAGTCCGACGTTCACCAAAACTTTTTCCCGCTCCTCTTTGAGTCTT
>CAYLZQ010000036.1:0-7058 GCA_964388045.1 uncultured Elusimicrobia bacterium
TCCTGCCCGACTTTTGCTCGGCTGAGAGCTCCTCGCGGGTCTTCAGGATCTCTTTCTTGACGTCCTTGAGGCGCTGGTCCCGGGCCAGGTCCACCATGGCCTGGCCGAACTCTTTTCTCGCGCCCTCCATCTCGGCGTTGGCCTGCCGGGCGCGCCTTTGGCCCTCCTCGGGGGATCCTCTCTTTCCCCGGGGCGCCCTTGCTTGCGGAGCCGTTGCGGCCTTTTTGGCCGCGAGCGGCGGCTCATAGCCCGGGTTGTCGGCCATGAACCGCGCGACTTCCGCGTCCCTGTCCGCGCGCGGGATGTCCAGGCCCTGTCTTTCCGCCGCCTCAAGAACCTTGTGGCGCACGATCTCGTCAGCCGCGGGCGGCCTGACCCCCCTCTCCATGGGAGGCGGCCTGTCGAAGAGCTGGGGCGACTCCGCGTGCATTTCCCTCTGGATCGCGTTCATGAGGCTGTTGAACTCCCTGACTTTCTTGTATGCCTCGGGCCCCTGGTAAGCCTTCTTGAAATACTTCTCCGCTTGCGCCCTCATGTTGTCGAAGACCAGGTCGAGCTTGCCCGTCTTTTCGGCGTGCCTGGCCGCCTCCTCGGTCGCCCCAGCCCAGATATAGCCGTGCCAGGTGAGGGGGTAGAGGATGTCGTAGACCTCCCCGGGCGACTTGAGGATCCCCTCCTCGATCGCCCGGCCCAGGAGCATGAACTGGATGGTATGGGTCATTTCATGGGCCGGGAGGTTGGCGTCAGGCACCCGAGCGCCCAGTCCCCAAATGAGCGTGGGCACGCCTACGGCCCCGGTCAGGACCGCCGGGCCATGGCCCACGGCATGGACCTCGGCCAGCCTTCCCTCCGGGCTGAAATGGGCGCTCTCAACGGGGGTGCCGCCGATGGTCCCGGAGGCAAGCCAGAAAAACATGATAGGGTTGAGCAGCCCCAGGCGGCGGCCCCACCCGGCATGGGCGAAATCCGACCACCACAGGCGGAATACGTCCGGCACGTTGGACAAGGCGCGTCCCGGGTGGAAAATTACCGCGACCCTGTTCTTGAATCCCTTGGACAGGTTCGTGGCTGCCTGATAGAGGTTGTTGGCGGCCTTCTGGGCCTTGGCTGGGAGGGACATCCTGTCCATCCACGACAACTTGATTTCCCCAAGCTCCCCGCTTGGCTGGGAGGCCTGGGCGGGGGCGGAGGGGGCTTGCGTGGCGGCCTTCGGAGGAGCTCGGGGCCCCGCGCCCTCGGTCACGAGTCCGCCTGTCGCGGCAACCTCACCCTCCGTTTCTGCAGCGATAGCGGGCGCCTCGGCCGCGCCCTTCTCCCCTGGCCCACCGCCGAAGAGGCCTTTTGCTTGAGGGCCGGCTTGTTTTTCCTGGGACCTGCGATAGTCCTCGATCTTGTCCTGGAGCTCTTTCGGCAAGGCTCCCTTCTCGTCCCCCGTGAGCTTCTTCCTGACGTTCTTGAGCGCCGCTTCGTTCAAAAGGTCTTTCCCGTAGAAGGACAGGACCTTTCCGGTTTCGTCCACGACAAGCATGCGCTTGTTCTCGATGTCCAGGACCATGCTGGTCCGCTTCATCCCTTCCTCGCCGACCTGAGGCCCGGACCAGACGAATCGGCCGTTTTGCCGCCCCAGGAGCTCGGAGGCCATGGCCTCGTATTCCTCCGGGGTCCTGGCCCCGACCTCCCGCCCATGCTTTAAGAAATGCTCCATGAGCTTGGTGTAGGAGTAAAATTTGGTCGCGCTCGGCAGCCTGCCCCGGTAGAGCACCTTTCCGTCCTTGAGGTCCACGAAGAGGTTTTCTCCCGGAACGGCGGGATCGGAGATCCATGCGAGCGCCTGCTCCTCCTGGCCGCGGAGGTTCATTCTCATGTCGGAGACCCTGAGCGGCCTCTCTCCAGGGGCCGGCCTCCACTCCGAGGCTCCCTTCTTGCCGCGCGCTCTAAGGACCCTTTTCAAGGAGTCGAGTTTTTCCGATCTGATGCTGCCTCCCCCGTCCGTCGAGAGGGAATCGAGCCTCTCCGACCTCTGATCCGGAGCCTTCGCGCCCCAGAGGGAATCCGGCTCTTCCGCCTCTTCCTTGCCCTCCGCTTCCCGGGCCGAGAGCTCCGCCCGGGCTTCCTCCTCGGCAGCCTTCGGGCCGCGCCAGTACCCGACAAGCTTCACCCTGAAGTCCAGCTCGTCGAGGATGGGATCAAACTCTTGGCCTTGAGGGTCCTTGAGCTTGCCCTTGCCCTCCTTGAGAGCCCGCCTGTATTCCCCGTAAAGCTTTTGCAACTGGTTTTCCGAGAATCCCCCTTCCCGGGTCTTGGCCCTCATGAGTTTCGCGGGCTCGATCTTCACGGAAAAGACCTCCGCCTCCAGGGAGAGGAGATCCTCCGCGGAGTATTTGAGCTTGATGGTCCCCCCGCGGTTTGAGTCGCGCGCGAACAGGGTCCAGGTGCCGTCCGTATTCCTGATCGCGCCGTCCAAGACCATCGCGTGCCGGAGCTCTTCGCCGCGATCAAGCCTGCTGCCCAAATCCTGCCTTCCCATCTTTATGGTGATGATCGTGGGGTGGTCCGGGCTTAATGCGTCCAGAATGTCCTGGGGGGAGCCGATCTTCCTCTGGCCGAGCTCGAGCCCCAGCGTCTTCATGAACGCCAGGAACTCGCCGGGGGATACGGCATCGAGTCCGGCGTAAGCGCCCAGCCTCCAGCGGACCATGTTGAGGAAATCGAAGTAGGTGAACCGCTCCTCGGGCGCGGGCTTACGGCCCTCCTTGCGCGCCTGCCGCGAGAGCTCGAGGTTGAGGGCTTCGACGAAGGGCTTGATGATGCTGAAGGCAGTCTGGAAGGGGCAGTCATTGCCCACCTGCCAGCCGCTCGATCCGAAGTAAGGAACTCCTCGCATGAATTCCGCCAGGGCCTTTTTGTGCTCCTCCTCGGGGTCGAACTTCTCGCCCCTCTCTTTCTTTTCAGCCATCCGCCGCTCGGCCAGCTCCCTCGCCTTCCCGCGCGCCTCCTGGACAAGCGGGAGAATCTCGTTCGTCTTGGCGTAATTCTCGCGGTTCTTGAGCTTGGCCTCCCAGAGCGCCATGTGCTCCACCCTTTCCCTCACGGGAGCGATCCGCATCTGCAGGAACGCCCAGTCCGCCAGGAGGGCCTTCCTCTTTTTTTCCAGTTGCTCCTTCTCCTCGGCGTGTTTCGGATCCGCGAGCTTCTTCTTGACCTCGTCAAGCTCCGCCTTGACTTTCCCCGCCTCCTCCTCCATCTCCTGGAGGTCCTCCTGCCACATTTTCAACTCCTCGCTGGGCTTTCGCGGCGCTCGGGCAGGGGCTTTTTCCGCCCTTGGGACGCCTGCCTCGGTTTTGGGTGCTGCTCCTTCTTCCTGACCGGGCTTGGCCTGAGCCGTCTCGCCGGTCGCAGGGGCCGCCTCCGCCTTTGACTCGGGGGGAGCCGGCCGCTCGGGCTCCCGGCCGGGTTCGCTTGTTTGCCGCCTGGGCTTGGCGTAGGCCGCCTCCCCGGTTTCGGCTTGCCCCTTTCCTTCCTCGAAGGCCTTCCACTCTGAGATCGCCGCGGCGAGCCTCGACCTCAGCTCCCGATCGGCCGGGGCGGCCTCGAGCTCGACGGAGAGGCTTGCGATGTCTGCCAGTATCTCTGAGGGGCGCCTGGGAGCGCCTTGGAACTCGGCCTGGGGGCCTTCGTAGAGCTCGCGCCAGGAGTCCGCGAAGATGGCCCGGAGGAGCAGGCTGCGCCTGTCAAGGAGGGCGTTTCTTTGAGCGGCATCCTTGGCCCCGGCGAGGTCTTCCCAGGCCTTGTCGAGCTCGACGCGCAAGGCGTCCTCCAGCCCGGAGGCGGCCTGCAGGCTTCTTCTGACCAGGGCGGCGATCAGCTCGGCCTGGAGCTGGCCCGCTAGCTCCTCGCGCATGGTGAAGGTTCGGGTCTCGGGGTCGTAGGAGAAGCCCTTGGGGCTTCCCGGATCGCCAGTGACGATCTCCAGGTCCGCGAGCCTTTTGCCGAGCTTCGCCTTGGCCCTCCCGATGTTCTCCCTGGCCTTGGCCGTCATGAACCTGGCGCGCTCCATCCGGGGTTTGGCCCCGGCCGGACCCTCTGCCTCGGGGGCGGGCGGGTTTGCGATCGCGTCCTTGATGATCGCGGCCAGGGGCTCGTCTCCGAAAGGCGCGTATTCGGCGACGAACTCCGGATGCACGATGAATCTCCCGGTCTTGGGATCGTAGGAGAAGCCCTTGGGATCTGCCGGTTCCCCGACCTCGATGTCGGCCTCGCGAAGCTCCTCGTGCAGGTCCTTGATGGCTCCGATCTTCTCCCTGGCCCATTTTTTCAGCGGGCCCGCGGCCGCCTCCTCCGGGGTCCTGAGATAGCCCTTAACGATCTCGACCTGGACGTGACGCGGCAGCCCGGCGAATTCATGCCAGGCGATGTTGTTTTTCGTCATGATCGGATCGACGGACTTCAAGTAGATTCTGAAGCCGATGTCCGCCATGCTCGGCCAGCGGTTCCCGTAGACTTCGACGACGCGGTTCCAGACGTCTTCCTCCGTCCTCTCGGCGTTTGCGAACCATTTGAGGTCGTCCCTCGTGATGTCGGTCTTTTCGGCGAGATCGAGCATCCTTTCCCTCTGGCGGAGCTCGTTCAACTCCTGCTTGAGCTCCTTCAATCTTTTCGGCCCGGGGCTTGAGCGCATCTCCTCCTTGATCCGCCTTCTTCTCAGCTCGAGCTCCTCCCTGGCTTTCGCGGCCAGTTCCTTCCTCTTGGAGGGGTCCTCGATCCAGGTTTCGCCCGCGCCCTTCTGGAAGAACTCGTTTCTCTTGGACTCGAGATAGTCCAAGGTTTCCTTGAAGATTGGGGTGTCCTTCATGTCCCTTATGAATTCCCATTCCATCATGTGGGACTCGATCTCCCCCAGCAGCCTTCCCCTGCCCCGCTGCCTCGAGAACCGGGGGCTCTCCAGCCTCTGGAGGCCGTGAAGGAGCTCGTGAACCAGGAGCGCGGTCGCCACCTTGGGGCGGACGTATTTGAAGAATTCCCTGCTCAGGATTATGACCCCTTCCTTCTCCACCGCGAAGAGGTCTCCCAGGATCCTCTCATCGTTCTTGTCCCTCGCGAAGCGTACTTCCTTCGCACTCCGGGCCAGAAGGATGGCTTCTAGAATCCTCTTGTTTTGGCGGATGTTGGCATTATGCTCCACTTCCTCTAGAATGATCATGGGCCTGCGGGTTTCCCAGACCCTCCGGGCCTCCCCTTGCTTCTTGAGACGCTCCTGGGACTCGGGGCTCTTCAAACCGATCGCATCGGCCTCGTCAAGCCACTCGTTGAGATCCCGCTCAGTCTTTGCGCCGCCTTGGAGGGCCTTGAGAATCGGCCCGGCGGCCTCCTCGCTGATGAGGAGCTCGTCGCGGGCCTTGATCATCCTTTCAGCGGTCCGCCGGCTGATCCTTCCGGCCCCGGCGAGGCCTTCCACGTCCTGTTTGAATCGGTCTGGCTCTCCTCCGGCCCGGCTTTCCGGCTCGGCCTCGCTCTCCCTCGCGGCCAGGGCCTCGTCGGAGGCCACGAGGCTTGCCAGCTCCTCCTGCGCCTGCCCGAGCTCCCGTCTGAGCCTGGCCTCGAATTGCTCTCGAGTCAGGCGCTTGCCCACCGGGCTCCGGGTGTAATGCTCCAGGTATTTCCCGTAGGCGGCCTCAAGGTCCGAAAGCTGCCGCCTCTTGCGCGCGCCAAGGCGCAGCAGTCCCTCCGCTTTCTCTCTCCTCTCCTGGGCGGTCAAGCCCTCCTTGGAGTATTTTCTGGCTATCCAGTCCCCGAGCTTGGCTGGGTCCTCGCTGTATTCAATGAGATCTTTGAGGGTCCTGTTGAATTTGGCCAGGGCCTCGTAGCCCTCCGCGCTTCGCGCCCGCTCATCCTTGGGCATTTTCCTGGCGTCCAGCTCCGCCTCGCTCACCCCCTCGATGGGAGCCAGATGCTTCTCCTTTTCCTCCTTCGTGAGCCTGTCGAAATCAGCCACCCTGAGGTTCTCGTCGATGACGTAGGTCTTGGTCTCCCCATCGGGGAGCGTGACCTTCCGCGGAGTCCTCAGGTATTTCTGAGCCTTCGCATGCAGCCTGGGCTCGACCGCGGCCGCGAAGTACTCGAGCTTCTGCTCGGGCGAGAGCTTGTCGAAGCCGGCAGGCAGCTTGATCTCCAGGTCGATCGGAGCGGAGGGGTCCCTTGACATCCTCCATTTGTGGTCCAGTTCGTGAGCGAGGGCGAGCATCACCCTGGCGAAGGGCATGTCCGCGAATCTCTCGTTGATGACGATCTTCCCCGTCTTTGGGTTGAAGCTGCCGAGCCAGCCCTCCGGGAGAGGGCCGAAGCCGACGTCCTTGGCGTCTTTCAGGACTTCCCATAAATACCCGAATCGCGGATCTCCGGAGACCACTGATCTTAGGAATTCCTTGGCGATGCGAAGCTGCGCCGCGCGCCTCTCGAGCCTCGCCAGGCTTCCCATTTCCTCCTCGGCCCTGGCCTTGAGCCTGACCAGCTCCGCGCGGCTCGGCATGCGCGAGCCTCTGGCCCATTCGTAATAAGGCCCCGGCTGCGGGTAGAGAAAAGCCTCCGCGGCTTGGAGCACCTTTCTCCACCCGAGGTCTCCCGGTTCCCTGGAAGCGCCGGCCTCCTCCGCCAGCCTCTTGATGGCCCCCAGGGGGTCTTTCCTGATATCCTCTTTCTCTTTTCCGCTGAGGTAGTCGAGGCGGGCCTGCCATTTAAGCTCCGTATCGGACGGGCCCTCCTTGGCTGTCGGGGCCGGGAGCCGCCTCCTTGGCCCCGCCCGTGCCTCGGCTTCGCCGGCCGCGACTCCCTGTTTCTCAAGGCTTGAAACCACCCGCCTTCCGCTCTGCCTGGCTGTTTCCAGGCCCTCGGCCACGCTCGCGCGATCGGAGACATCAGCGGCCCATGCGTTTTCAGGCCTTGCCTGGGGATTGCCCAGGGCGTTGACAGCCTGGATCACCTTCCTCCAGAGCCTCGCCCTCTCGGCGGGATCAGTGCGCTGGTCGTTGGCCTTGTGCGCCCAGGACAGAACGGTGCGCCTG
>CAYLZQ010000036.1:7068-8487 GCA_964388045.1 uncultured Elusimicrobia bacterium
GATCTCCTTGCCGCTCAAGGCGTCGTAATACTCCTCCGGGGCCACCCTATGCAAGAGCAGGCCTTCCCCGGAGGCCGCCTTCAACCCTTCTTTTTCCGCGGCCTGCTTCTTGACAAGCTCGCTCTGGAGGGCGGTCTCCACCTGGTAGGCGACCCAGCCCATTTCCCTTTGCCTTTCCGCTTCAGGCAATTGATCCAGGCGATCCCAGAGAGCCTCGAATTCAGGCCGCATGGCATCGAACACCCTCGAGACATCCTCAAGGGTCAGGCCCTGCCTCATCTGTTCGAGGGCTTCAGGCACGAGCTTCGCGAGGATCTCCTTCCTGGCCTCTTTCTCCTGCTTGCCTGCCCGCTCCCTTTCCGGGACTCCGTCTTGGGCTGCGATGAATATCCTTTGTTTGTCAGCCCTGTCCAGATCCGATTGGAGCTTCGACGTCCGCTCAGGGTCGGGTTGAGGCCGGGAGCTCTCGGTCTCGAGCTGCCTTGAAATGATTTGGCTCTGGAACTCCAGATCGGCTTTCCTCTCGAGCCCCTCCTCGGTCCCCGTGAACTTGCCGAGCGTTTCCAGGATGAGAGCCTCGGCCGCCTCGGGGCTCAAGCCCCTGGCCTGGGCCTCTCTCGCCCAGTCTCCGACTTTCCTGGCGATTTCCTCCGGCATTCCAGGGGCCATTTCCCGCACTCGGCCCGGAACCTGAGCGAACGCGGCTGACGGCCCTGCCGGCCTCCCGGCTGGAATTTCCGTTTCCAGGGCGCCGGCCCCTCCACGGCCTCCGGCCCGGCGCAGGGGCTCTTCCGGGCCTTCCGCTGCTTTCTTTACCTTGGCGAGCCTTTCCTTGAGATTGTTGAGGGCCCAGAGAGCGCGCTGAGGGTCTTTCTTGTAGGCCGGGTGGTCCTTATAGAGAGCCGGGTTTCCCTCAAGGATCTGCTCCGCCCCCTTGTATCCGGCCTTCTTGTGGCCCTGGAGCGCGGTGTAGGCCTTGTTCCAGAGTTCCTGGTTCGCGGGGTCCTTTTCCGCGGCCTCGACGAGGTCTTTGAGGGTCCCGATAGGATCTCCCTGGAGGCTGCCTTGCTCGGCCTCGGTCAGCAGGCCTCCGTAATACTTCTCCTTGACCCTGGCCTCGGCCGCCTTGACGAGGTCGGCCTCCGTCCAGTGGGCGTGGCCCGCTTTGTGAAGCGCGGCCAGGAGGCTGCTTCTGAACTTTTGGCCTTCAGGGCCGTTGTCAAGGACCATGCGCCAGGCTTCCGCGCTCGCAGCCTCCCTGGGGCCTTCCCCGGCGGCCTCGGCAAGGCCCGCGCCCCCGCGCCCTCCGGCCCGTTCCATGGGGCCCTCACCCGCGAGGCCCAGTTTCCCCCTGATTCCCAGGGCCTGGGAGATCGTCCTCCACCTGGGCGGCGGATACACTCTGGTCCTTCGGCGGCT
>CAYLZQ010000036.1:8497-10242 GCA_964388045.1 uncultured Elusimicrobia bacterium
CCTCAGCGACATGATCGGTTCCCCGCTGATTCTCTCCGCCTCGATCAAAAAGCTCCTGAGCTCTGCGGGGTTCATTCCCATTTCGGACCACGCGGCGAGCCAGATCCTGGCCCTTTCCGCTGAGACGCCGCGCTCAGCCAGAAAGTCGTGGAGACCCTGCCATGCCGCGGGAGGTTTCCTGGCCCCGAGGGCCTGGACGAACTGCTCCAGGCCTATCTTTTCGCTCCCTCCTCGTCCGCTGAGGTGAAGGTCAATGGCTGCCTCCACCGCCTCTGGATCCAAACCGTATTTTTTGGCCCAGAGATCGATCATCTGCCCGGCCCGGGGGCCGTAGCCGCTCTCCTCGAGATGCCGCCGCACCCTCTCCCATGGATCCGAGGCCTCCGCGCTCCCCCGTCCTCCGGCCCGGCCCAGAGCGCCTCCGGCCGCCGGCTCCTGCTCGAGGATCCCCGCATCCTGGAGGCTCTTGCGCATGGACTCGATCTCTCCCAGGTCCTCGCGCATGTCCCTCAGGTTGTTCCTTGAGCCCAAGCCGAAGTCGATCAAATAGAAGTGGGCCCGGCCGTCCTTCCAAAGGATGCGGATGTTCTCCAGGTCCCCGTGGGCGATCCCCTCCGAGTGCATGGCCTTGATGAAGTCCTCGAGGTTTTTCCAGTCCTCCAGGCTGATCCTCCTGCCGCGGACCGAGGCGCGGTCCTGCAGGATGTCCCGCAGGCCGATGCCCGGGACTTCCTCCATCACGATGTGCCTTAAGAAGGGATCATTGATGTCCGGCCCTTCGGCATGGACCTCCGCCACGTGGACGTTCTTTGACCTCTCGCTGCGTCCCTCCTTCCACCGCCGGTTGGCTTTCCAAGCCGCCTGCTGGATGGAAGCCTCGCCCTCGTGGCCGGCGGTCTTCTCCGCGCCTTTCCTTATAGCGCCGTTTTGATCAATGAACTCCACCCGATAGACAGGGGTCTCCGGCCTGCCGATGTTCTCGAAGCGCCGCATCTTCTCCGGGAGGGGGGGAAGCTCTTCCGCTTGGGCCAGGCTTTCGCGGAACTCCCTCACTTGGACGTCGAAAGCTTCCAGGTCTCTTTCGCTAAAGCCGAGGCCCTTTAGCATCCTCTTGATGTCCTTCAATCTGCTCTCATTGATGGCCTCGTCCCTGGTCATGAGCCTGGAGTTGAGGGCCAGCAGAGCGGCCCCGGCGATTTGGTCTGTTGTCTTGCCCTTTTGCCCGGGAGAGGCCTGATCAAGAGTTTTCTCGAATAATTCGATCTGCTTCGGAGAGGCCCCGTTCTCCTTGAGGCCCCTGGCTATGCTGTTGCGAACTTCCTCGGCCTGCTCCCCCTTGAATCTCGCGGCAAAAAGGGCGGCTCCGATGATTTCCTTTTCGCTGAATCCTCGCCCCTCGGACGCGGCCCGGCCCATGGGTCTTGACATCCGGCTCGGCACCAGGGGCCTGACCTTCTCCACGAAGCCGGCGATCTGCTCCTGGGAGGCCCCGCCTTGCCTGAGCATCTCGATCGCCCTGTTGTAGCGCTGCTGGGCCTGCCTTTTTTCTCCGCCCCTCCACATCTCTCCGATCTCGTTGGCCGTATTTTCAGCCCAAGGATCGAATGCGGCGCCTAGGTTCTCCGGTCCGACCAGCGCCCTGCGAGCCTTCCCTGGAGCCGCCCCCTCCGCGAAGGACCACGCCTCCACGTCCGGGATGCCCAGCTCCCCGAGCACCTCAGCCTGCATCCTCAGGCTTTCCGGAG
>CAYLZQ010000037.1:0-10130 GCA_964388045.1 uncultured Elusimicrobia bacterium
TCCAGCGATCCGAGCTCTTGTCGAGCCCGTCATCCAGGAAGTCCGCGCCGCGGCCCGGCGGCTCCTGGAGGGAAAGAGCTTGGATTCCATGGCCGAGGCGAGCCCTGAGGCCAGAGAGCCTGGCGGCGCCGCATCCGCCTCCCTACAGGCCGCTCCGGCCCAGTCCCTGCCTCTTGCCAACGCCCAAAAATTCGCGCTGCTCAATAACGCCCTGTTTCAGGCCTTCCTGCCCGAGGAGCAAAAGCCCCGGATAGAACGAGCCTACAGGGCCTATCGGGAAAAACTCTCGGCCGAAGACCACGAAAGGCTCGTCGCCATGACCAGAAAAATCGCCGAAGCCCTCGAGGGACCCGCCCGGGGCATGCCAGAGGCCTACGGGCTGGAGACGGCGGTTGATGCCTCCGGACCCGTCCCTTCCCTTCGCCGGGATCTCCCTGAAGAATGGAAACTCCAGCCGAGGCGGGAGCCTTCGCAAACGTCGGGAGAGGAGTCCGGAGAGATTGGCAGCGGGAGCCGCTCCGAGAAAGGGAGCCTCGCCTGGAAACGCGCGAAGTTCCTGGCGATCGCCCGCTTCCTGCCGCCTGTGGTCCAGGGAGCGCGGGGGCAGCTTGCGGCCTATCTGCAGGCAGGCGATTTCAGCCGAGTGCGCCACTACTTTCATGATCGCAGCCTGCCGGCGATCGTCCGCGGCCAGAACCTCTTGGTCCGGCTGCTCTTCAAGTCAAAAAAAGTGCGCGACTCCGAGTGGTTCCGGACCAGGACCGAGCTGGGCCGCCTGATCGCGGAGCTGGAGGACATAGACCTCGACAACTCCGAGGCGGTCACGGAGATCGACCGGCGACTCGAGGCCCTCTACGACTCCAAGGATCTTGAGACCGACATGCGGGCTTTCGTCGCCCATGTCCGGGAGCTCGTCAATCGGCGCGCGATCTCGCGCTACTACGCGCGCTTCACCCTGGCCGAAGCCTATAAACCGGTCTACAACTCCGGTCTTGAAGAGGATGAGCGGTCTCGGATCGTACAGATCGCGCAGGACGCGATGGGGGCCTACCCCACCAGCGTGACTGGCTTCGACGACATCCTCTAGTTCCAAGGCCTCCACGCCGCTCATAGAGCTTCCCCGGCTATTTGCTAGAATCCCCTCGTGCCGATCGTCGAGGTTTCCGGCCTCACAAAGGATTTCAACGGCCGCAGGGCCCTTGCGGACTTGAGTCTTTCCATCGGGAGGGGCGAGATCGTGGGGCTCCTGGGGCCCAACGGGGCGGGAAAAACCACCCTGATCCACATACTCCTGGGTCTCATCCTCCCCACCCGCGGGGAGGTGAGGCTCTTCGGCCTGGACATGCCCAGGCAGCGCCAGGAGATCCTCAGGCGCGCCAACTTCTCCTCCGCCTACGTGCAGATGCCCCTCTCCCTGACCCCGCGGCAGAACCTGGAGGTCTTCGGCCGCCTCTACGGCTTGAGAAGCCCTGGGGAGAAGGCCCAGGCCCTTCTCCGGCGCCTGGAGATCCTGGAGACGGCCGACCGGCCGACCAGGGCCTTGAGCTCCGGCCAGCTCTCGCGCCTCAACCTGGCCAAGGCCCTCTTGAACGACCCCGAGCTCCTCCTCCTGGATGAGCCCACGGCCAGCATGGACCCGGACATCGCGGACAAGACCAGGGCCATCCTCAAGGAGATCCAGAGGGAGCGCCGGATGACCTTCCTCTACACCTCCCACAACATGCGCGAGGTGGAGACCATGGCGAGCCGAGTCCTCTTCCTGCACCAGGGGCGGCTGGTGGCCGAGGGAAGCCCGCAGGAGTTGGCCCGGCACTTCTCCGAGCCGGACCTCGAGAAGGTCTTTTTGAGGATCGCGCGGCAGTGAGGCAAAGCCTGGGCAGGATCTCGGCGGTCCTGCTTCGGCACCTCTACCTCTACCCCACCAGCCCCTCGCGCCTGATGGAGATTTTCTACTGGCCGGTCCTGGACCTCCTGGTCTGGGGCTTCTTGACGATCTATCTCTCCCGCAATCCCGGCGCTGTGGGCCACTGGACCGCCTTTCTTCTGGGAGCCATGATACTCTGGGACATACTCTTTCGCTGCCAGCAGGCTGTCTGCATCTCCTTCCTGGAGGAGATCTGGTCGCGCAATCTCCTCAACCTCTTCGCAAGCCCGCTCTCCCCCGGGGAGTTTCTGGCCTCGACCATGCTGCTTTCCTTCGTCAAGTTCCTGCTGGCGGGGGCCGTGACAGTCTCCCTGGCCTGGGGGCTCTACTCCTTCAACCTCCTCGCCCTGGGACTGTGGCTGATCCCGCTCGTCCTCAACCTCATCGCCATGGGCTGGGTGATCGGGATCGTGACCACCGGGATCATCCTGCGCTACGGGGAAAGGGCCGAGGTCCTTGCCTGGGGTCTGGCCCTGCTCGTCCAGCCCTTCGCGGCCGTTTTCTACCCTGTCTCAGTCCTCCCCTCGGCCCTGAGGGCAGTGGCATATGCCCTGCCCTGCACCTACGCCTTCGAGGGGATGCGGGCGGTGATCGCAAGCGGGAGCGCTGGTCCCGCGCACCTCTGGACTCCTTTCGCCCTGAATGCCGCCTACCTCGCAGCCTCCTGGGCCTTCTTCAAGCTGATGTACCGCCAGGCCCAGGAGAGGGGGCTCCTGACCAAGCTGGGGGAATAGTCAGCGGTGCCTGGCCTTGAGGACTTTTAGGAGCTCGGCCCCGTAGCGGCCGCGCTTTAAGGTGCTGAGGGGCTGCAGGAGGTCGCCGCCGTGGGCGGCCAGGCGCGCCATCTCCCAGAGGGCGTCGGTCGAGAAGACGACCACGGGCTCGACCCCCTCCTCCTCCGCCCTGGCCTTGCGCCACTGCCTCAAGACCTCGAAGAGCCGCCGCTCCTTGAGGCTCTTGCGGGGGCGCTCCGGCTTGGGGGGCTGGGCCGGTGGGATGGCCTCCCGGCCTCGCGCGACCGCCTTGAGGAGCCCATGGCCGTACCTCTGGAGGAGATAGGGGGTCGCGCCCTTGATCCTCGATAGCTCTCCCAGGCTCCCGGGCATCTCGCGGGCGACCCGGAGCATCAGCTCCTCGGACATCACCCGGAAGGGGGCTCGGTTTTTGGCCTGGGCCTGCTCCTCGCGGAAGAGGTATATCTCCCTGAGGGCGGCCACCTGGCTCGGGGAGAGGGTCTCCTTGCCGACCAGGCGCCAGAATCCCTCGGGGTCGAAATCCCTGACCACGGGCCTCAGCTCGGAGAGCTCCTGGAAGGCCTCGGCCGCGTCATCCAGGCGCCCCTTCTCCTTGAGAAGCCCCCTCTGGATGTCGGCCAGTCGGATGAGGTAATGGGTGTCCAACTGGGCGTAGCGTATCTGCTCGCGGGAGAGGGGCCTCTGGCCCCAGTCCGCGCGCTGGAGCTTCTTGGAGAGCCTGACCCCGAAGTGCCTCTCGATCGCGGCGGCCAGGCCCAGCTCCTTGCAGCCCAGGAGGCGGCTGGCGATCATGGTGTCGAAGAGGTTCTTGAACTCGAAGCGGTAGTCGCGCTTGAGGCAGAGGACGTCGTATTCCCCGGCGTGGAAGATCTTCTCGATTGACGGGGAGGCGGTCAGGGGCCCGAGGCACGAGAGGTCCGAGATCGCGATGGGATCCACGACGTAGTCCCTCTCGGGGGTCGAGACCTGGAGGAGACAGACCTTCTCCCTGTAGGCGTAGAAGCCGTTGGACTCTATGTCCAGGGCCAGGCGAGCCGCCCCCCGGAGCTCGGGGACGATCTCCTCCAGGTGCTCCCTGGCCGTCACCAGGACCGGCTCGGGGACTGGCTCGTGGGCGCTCATGGCCGAAAGCTCAGTCGGCGTAGAGGCGGCTGAGTTCCTGGGAACGCTGGGTCGCGGTCTGGATGGCGTCGATCAAGACGCTCCGGAAGCCCTTGGCCTCAAGCATGTGGATGGCGTTGATGGCCGTGCCCGCGGGAGTCGTCACCTCATCCTTGAGGATGGCGGGGTGCCTGCCGGTCTCCAGGACGAGCTTGGCGGCCCCGAATACGGTCTGGGCCGCGAGCTGGGAGGCGACGTTCCTCGGGATCCCCATCTTCACCCCCCCGTCTATCATGGCCTCGATGAGCATGAAGATGTAGACCGGGCCGGTCCCGGAGAGCCCGGTCACGGCGTCCAGGGCGCTCTCCGGCAGGGTCACGACTTTTCCCACTGAGCCGAAGACGGACTCCGCCAGGGCCAGGTCCCTCTCCCCGGCGTGGGCCCCGGCCGCGATCGCGGTCGCAGCGGCGTCCACCAGGGCAGGGGTGTTGGGCATGGCCCGAACGACCGGGCAGGGTTTCTTGAGCCTCTTGTTGATCGTCTCGGTCGTGATCCCGGCCATCAGGCTGATGACGAGCTGGGTCTTGTCCATCCCGGAAGCGAGCTCGGAGAGGACCTGCCGCGAGATCTGGGGCTTGACCGCCAGGATCACGATCTGGGCCCCCTCGGCCGCCTTGCGGTTGTCCGAGACCGCGTGGATGCCCCAGCGCCTGCGCAGCTCCTTCAAGGCCTCCTCGTTGCGCCTAGAGGCCGTGATCCGCCTGGGCTCGGTGAGCCTGGCCCTGAGCATCCCTCCGATCAAGGCGCTTCCCATGTGGCCCGCGCCGATCACAGCGATCGTCTTGTTCTTGAGCATTGGCCACCCCTGACCAAAAAAAGCCCGAACCCAGTTCGGCGGTCCGGGTCGTGAGACGATGTAATGTTATACCAGGAGGCGGCTGGGGTGTCAAGAGGCGCAAAAGATAAGAACTCTCCTCATCTTAACGGATCATGGCCCCCTCCTTGTGGGCCGCCAGAACGATCCTGGCGCAGGCCTCAGCGTCCGAGAGGGCCTCGTGGTGCTTGAGCCTGATCCCCAGGAATTCGCAAACGTTGGGGAGCTTGGTCGGAAAGATGTCCCAGGCCTTGCGGGCGAGCCTCACTGTGCACACAAAGGGCTGGGGCGGGGGCTCAAGGCCCGCCCCCGCGCAACAGGCCTGGAGCACGCTCCGGTCGAAGGGCGCGTTGTGGGCGGCCAGGAACCGGGCGCCTTGAAGCCTGGGGGCCAGGCGAGGCCAGAGCTCGGCGAAGCTGGGCTTTTTGGAAACGTGCTCCCAGGCGATCCCGTGGAGGTAGGTGAAGACGAAGTCCCTCCGCGGAGGGCGGATCAAGTGCCGCTCGCGGCCGGTGATGCGCCCCTCCCTGACCATGACCAGGCCCACGGCGCAGGCGCTGTCCGGGCCGTGGTCCGCGGTCTCGAAGTCTATGGCGACGAAGGAAGGCAAGGGGCTTCTCATTTCCTTCCCAGGCCGTAGGCCTTGTGCAGGGCCCGCAGGGCGGCCTCCCCGTTCCTTAAGTCCACGACGCAGGAGATCCTCAGGTCCGAGGCCACGATCATGTGGATGTTGATCCTGTGCCTGGCCAGGGCCTCGAACATCCTGGCCGCGACCCAGGGATGGTGCCTGAATCCAATGCCCACGACGGTCACCTTGGCCACCTGGTCGTTCAAGTCCACGCGCGCCCGGAGCCTGCGGGCGGCCTCGGAGAGGGCCAAGCGGGCCTTCTCCGCGTAGGGGCGGGGGGTCATCAGGGAGATGTCGTTGACCCCGGAGCGGGTGGGGGCGGACTGGACGATCATGTCCACCGGGATCTCGCGGGAAGCCAGGACCGAGAGGACCTGGGCCGCCACCCCGGGGCGGTCCGGGACCTCCACGACGCTCAAGCGCACCTCGCTCTTGTCGAGGGCCAAGGCTGAGACGTAGGCTTTCTCCATTCTTGCCTCCTTAAGCGGCGACCCCTTCACCCCGGAAGACCCCCGCGGCGCCCTCAGGAAGGGGGAGCGCCCGCGCGGGGGCCTCTTGACGATCCAGGTTCCCCTCTGGGGATGGAAGGCGCAGCGCACGTGGATCGGGACGTTGAAGCGCTCGGCCACCTCGAGGGAGCGGGCCTGCATCACCTCGGCCCCTGCCCCGGCCAGCTCCAGCATCTCCTCGAAGGTGATCGCCTCAAGCTTGCGCGCCTCAGGCACTATCCTGGGGTCCGCTGTGTATATCCCCTTGACGTCCGTGAAGATCTCGCAGGAGCGTGCCTTCAGGGCCGAGGCCAGGGCCACGGCCGTAAGGTCCGAGCCCCCCCGGCCCAGGGTGGCCACGTCCCCCCGGGGGCTCTCGCCCTGGAAGCCGGCCACGGCCACGATCCTGCCGGCCGCCAGTTCCCTGGCGATCTTGCCCGGCCTGATCCTGGCGATCCGGGCCCGGGTGTGGTGCCCGGCGGCCTCGATGCCCGCCTGGGGCCCGGTCAGGGAGACCGCGTCCGCCCCGCGGGCCTTGCAGGCCATGGCGAAGAGGGAGACCCCCAGTTGCTCCCCGGTCGCGACGAGCTGATCGAGCTCGCGGCCGTCCGGCTCGGCGGCCACCCTCCGGGCCAGGGTCAGGAGCTCGTCAGTCATCTGCCCCGGGGCCGAGACCACCGCGACCACCCCCAGGCCCCTCCTTCGGGCCGCGATCGCCCTCTCGGCCGCGCGCTGGATCTTCTCGGGATCGGCCACCGAGGTGCCGCCGAACTTCATGACCGCGATCCTCATTTTTCGAGCACCACCCCCCGGGTGTCCACCGGGAGGACCAGGCTGCGGCTCTCCACCCCGTGGCGGGCGAAGGCCTCCTGCATGGCCCGGCCGATCTCCCCGGCGCCGGCCCCGCGGCGGCAGAGGGCGAGGATGGTCGGCCCGGCGCCCGAGAGGGCGCAGCCGCAGGCCCCGGCCTCCCGGGCCGCCCTGAGGACCGCTGCGAAGCCCTTGACCAGGCCGGCCCGGTAGGGCTGGTGGAGGCGGTCCTCCATGGCAGCGGCCAGGACCTCCCAGCGGCCCTGCTCCAGGGCGGAGGAAAGCAGCAGGGCCCGGGCCACGTTCTCGACCGCGTCCTCCCTGAGGACGGTGCGCGGGACCACGGCCCTGGCCTCGGCTGTCGCAAGCTCGAAGTCCGGGATGCAGACCACGGCGCAGAGCTCCTGGTGCGGCCTCAGGGGAAGGGTCCTCAGGTCCTTGTGGTTCCGGTAGCAGACGACCAGCCCCCCTTGGATGGCCGCGGCCACGTTGTCCGGATGCCCCTCCAGGGTCGCGGCGTAGGCGAAGAGCTGCTCCCGGGGAAGGAGGGGCTCATCCAGAAGGTGGTTGGCCGCATAGAGGCCCGAGACGACCGCTGCCGCGCTCGATCCCAGTCCCCGGGCCAGGGGGATGCGGTTGACGGCCTTGAAGACCAGGCGATTCTCCGTCCTCTCGCGGATCACCAGGAGCGCGGCCTTCACGATCAGGTTGCCGTTTCCCCTCGGGAGCGTCTTCTCCCCCTCCCCGGAGATCTCGATCAGGGGCTCCCCCTTCTCCGAGTGGAGCTCAAGGGAAAGCTCGTTGTAGAGCCCCAGGGCCAGGCCCAGGCAGTCGAAGCCAGGTCCCAAGTTGCTGGTGGTGGCAGGGACCCTGACCTTCACGCTGGAAATGACGCTCATGAGGCCGAAACAGAGCGCCTCTTGATCTTATAGCCGAACTTGAGAGGAATACTCGGATCCTTGAGCCCATGCCCGGTGAGGATGCAGACGATCGTGCCCCTCAAGGGACCCCGGCGCCGGAGCTTGACGAGCCCGGCAAGCCCCGCGGCGCTCGCAGGCTCGCAGAAGATCCCCTCTTGCCTCGCCAGCATCCTGTAGGCGGAGAGGATCTCCCTGTCCGTGACGCTTCCGATCGCGCCTCCGGACTCGTCTTTGGCCCTCAAGGCCCCCTCGCGGGAGACAGGGTTCCCGATGCGGATGGCGGTCGCGACCGTCCTGGGGTTTTCGACCGTCCGGCCCAGGACCAGGGGAGCCGCCCCTGCGGCCTGGAAGCCCATCATCCTGGGCCTGGAAGGGCCCAGCTCGCAGTAGCCCTTCCAGTAGGCCGTGATGTTGCCGGCGTTGCCGACCGGCATGAACTGGTAGTCCGGGGCCCTGCCCAGGGCCTCGACGATCTCGAAGGCCGCTGTCTTCTGGCCCTCCAGGCGCAAGGGATTGAGGGAGTTGACCACGGTGAAGCCGGACTCCCTGGCCCTGGCCAGGGCCCTGGCCAGGGCCTGGTCGAAGTTCCCCCTCACCTCCCTCACCTCGGCCCCGTAGACCAGTGCCTGGGCGAGCTTGCCCAGGGCCACGGCCCCTTTGGGCAGGAAGACCACGCAGCGCAGGCCGGCCCTGGCCGCGTAGGCCGCGGCCGAGGCCGCTGTGTTTCCCGTGGAGGCGCAGAGCACCCCTTTGGCCCCTTCCTCCAGGGCCTTCGAGACGGCCAGGGTCATGCCCCTGTCCTTGAAGGAGCCCGTGGGGTTGGCACCCTCGCATTTGAGGTGGAGGGGGCCAAGGCCCAGGGCCTTCTCCAGCCTCGGAGCGCGCACCAGGGGAGTCGCCCCCTCTCCCAGGGTGACGATCGGGGTCTTCTCAGTGACAGGCAGGCGCTCGCGGTAGCGCTCGATGAGAGGGATCATGCCAGGATGCGCATGACCGTGTGCCGCCTGGCCACGCTGCCCAGGCCCAGGATCTCGGAGAGGGCCCTCCGGAACCGCCCGTGGCTGGTCGGATGGGTGGTGAGGATGATGGGCACCCCGTTGCCGCCGGCTTGGGACTGGTGGATGGAGGCGATGGAGACCCCGCGCCTGGCCAGGGCCGAGGCGATCCTGGCCAGGACTCCGGGCCGGTCCCGGGCCAGGAGCCTGAGGTAGAAGCAGGAAAGGGACTCGTCAATGGGACGCAGGACGGCCCGGCCGGGCTCCCGCCTCTGAGCCGGGAGCCCCGAGAGGAGGTCGCGCGCCAGTAGGAAGATGTCCCCCACCACCGCGCTGGCCGCTGGCCCCGGGCCTGCCCCCTTGCCGTAGAACATGAGGTCTGCAGCCTCGGAGGTCTTGAGGAAGACCGCGTTGTATTCCCTGCGCACTCCGGCCAGGGGGTGGCCCAGGGGGACCAGTGTGGGGAAGACATGGGCCTCCACGCGCACGGCCTTGGGGGAAGGCCAGAGCCCTCGGGCCCTCCCCCAGTCCAGGCTCAGAACCCCGAGGAGCCTGGGGGTGCGGCCCAGCCTGGCCCGGGCGAACTCCAGGTCCTCGCTCTCGATTTGAGTGATGCCCTGCCTGGCGATCCCCTCGGGCCTCACCCAGGCTCCAGTGACCAGGGAGGCCAGGACCGAGAGCTTCTGGGCCGTGTCCTGGCCGCTCAAGTCCAGGGAAGGATCTTTCTCGGCCAGGCCCAGGCCCTGGGCCTCTGCCAGGGCCTCGGGCAGGGGCGCTCCCTCCTCGGCCCGGCTCAAGACGTAGTTGGTGGTCCCGTTGAGGATCCCGTAGAGGGCCTCGATCCTGTTGGCCGAGAGGCTCTCCAGGGACTGCAAGAGAGGAATCCCCCCGGCTACGCTCGCCTCGAAGTAGAGCCGGCCCCCCGAGCTGGCGCGGGCCTCCTGGAGCTCCTCCCAGCAGTGGGCCAGCAGCCTCTTGTTCGCTGTCACCACGTGGCGGCCTTTTCTCAAAGCCTCAAGGACCAGGCTCCTGGGCGCCTCAAGCCCCCCGAGGAGCTCGACCACGACGTCCGGCTCCCGCGCCAAGAGCTCCTGGGGATCGCGGGTCCTGAACACGGAGGGCCCCAGGCCAAGGGCCCGGGCCTCACGGGTCACCTCTCGGTCCGCGACCGCGGCCAGCTCCACCCTGGCTCCCAGGCCCAGGAACTTCTGGCGGTTGGACTTGAGCAGGCGCACGGCCCGGCGCCCGACGACCCCCAGACCGGCGACCGCGATCCTGATCCTGCGCATTACGAGGCAAGTCTACAAAATTTGGGCATCGTGGAATTTACCGTCCCGTTACCGAGATTTTGCCCTGAATTTCCCCTGCGGGTATTGATAAAACCAGGCTCTGGGCCTATACTGCCCTCATGAAACGGAATCCCAGGTTTACCTTCCCTGCCCTTGTCGCCTGCTCCTGGCTGGTCTGTGCTCCTCCAGCCCATGCCTTGTCCCTTAAGGAGCTGCACCCAGGGGAGATCCTAGGCAAGGCCTCGAAGACGGGCAAGGACCTGTCTTCAGACAAGAAAAGCGAGGAGAAAGGGCAGGAGAAAGAGGCCTCGGACGCCGACTCGAAGGAAGGGATTTCGGGCCATGG
>CAYLZQ010000038.1:0-10058 GCA_964388045.1 uncultured Elusimicrobia bacterium
GCAACGGCGCCCTGGGCCCGAAGGGCTGAGGTGAGTTGAGGGGGCCAGGCGCCGCAGGCGCTCGTCCCCTCCCCGGGGAGGGGACGAGCAGTGGGGAGGGGGAGGTAAGCAGTTACGGTTAGGGAGGGAAACGGCTTTCGGCGGGATCCCTGACTGCCGACTTGCGTCGAACGCCTAAAACCGATCTTCGAAAAACTACCGCGCCCCGACCGGGACGGTCCCGGGGGCGAGCTCCAGGGGGCCTGCCTCCGGGCGATAGGGGTCTATGGCCGCGCGCCTGATCCTCCTTGGATCCCGGCTGTCGGGCGGTTCCGGCACGACAGCCCTGGCAGCGGCCAAAAGCCTGGCCGGCTCCAAGGGTGCCCTCTGGGCCGGGAAAAGGGAGGCAAGGGTTGAGCGAACCGCGCCTAACAAACCAGGCTGGAAGCAGACGAATAAGAACATGACGGCCCCGGCCAGGACCAGGGCGATGGCCCCATCCACGAGCCAGCCTGCCAGGGCGCGCAACCGCCCCCTGCCGCCGCTTTCCTCTTCGCCCTCTTCCCGGAGCACCCTTCCGAAGAACCGGAAGGGCTCCTGGGGCAAGCGCTGCCGAGGGGCCACCCCCTGGGAGGCCGGCCCTGCTTTCGTCCCGGAAGCAGCGGCCTTCCGGGAAGCCCCTTTGGCTGAAAAATCCCAGGCGCAGGCCGGGCAGACGGCGGCCTGCTCGGAGACCTGCGTCCCGCAGTTAGGGCAGCGGGGGATCATGGAACTGGAATCGCCCTTGCTCGCGGCCATGCTCTTGTCCTCACCCAAACCATAACAGGCAAAGGTCACGAAAGTTTCACGGAATTGCGGAAATCGGGTAATTTTTTGGTGAAGGCGTGGCGCGCTAGAGGTTTCCGAAAAGAGCGCGACTTAGGGCCTGCTGAGGCGGTAGCCGGACTTGAACAGGGTGTGGATGGCCCCGGCGATGGCTGGGCCCAGCTTCTTTCGCAGGGAGGAGATGTGGTTGTCCACTGTCCTGGGGGTGATGGCCGAGTCATAGCCCCAGACGGTCTGGAGCAGGTGCTGGCGCGAGAGGACCCTGCCCTCGGCCCGCAGCAGGATCTCCAGGAGGTCGAACTCCTTGGGGCTCAGGGGCACCTGCTGCTTGCCCACGGAGACGCTCCGGGAGGAGTGGTCCAGGGTGAGCGCGCCGAACTTGAGCACAGGCTCCTGGACCTCGGCCGCGGGATAGCGCCGCAGGAGGGCCTGGACCCGGGCCAGGAGCTCCCCGGGGGCGTAGGGCTTGGTCAGGTAGTCGTCCGCGCCGGTGCTCAAGGCCTGGATAATCTGCTCCTTGTGGTGCCTGGCTGAGAGCACCAGGATGGGGATGGGGCGGGTCCGGTCATCCTGCCTCAAGAGCCGGCAGACCTCTAGGCCGGAGATTCCTGGAAGCCCCAGGTCCTGGATGACGAGGTTGGGCTGCCAGTCAAAGGCGCACTCAAGGCCCTTCTCCCCGCTGGCCTCGCAGCGGGTCAGGAAGTCGGGCGGGCTGAAAAGGGACTTCAAGAGCTCGTGCTGCTTGATGTCGTCTTCGATGGCCAGTATCTTGACGCTCATGATTGAGGCCGGCAGGCGCTCCGCCTAGTATAGGAAGGCCGGCCCCCTCAAATCAAGGTGATTTGAAAACCCGCCTGAAATTAACATAGACTGGGAGGGTCGCATCCAAGCCCGCGGCCCTCGGCCTGCATGGCCTCGGGCGACTAAGGAGGAACGCATGAGGACAACAGCTCTGATCGCAGCGCTGCTCTTGGCCGGGCCTGCCTGCGCGGGAGGATTCGAGAAGGCGGCCGCCCAAGCCGGGAATGGCTTCTTCGAGGCCCTGGAAGCCTTCAAGCTCCCCGCCTTCAAACCCGCCCCCCCGGAAGCCCTGGCGCCTGCTGCGGCCCATGATTGGGCCGCGCTCTTCGCCTCGGGCACCAAGCCCTCCGAGGAGGAGCTGACCGGGTGGTTCGCCGGAAGGCGCTTCACCAAGGAGGGCCCGGCCGCGGCACTGCTCGTCGGCGCCTACGTCTACGACAACCCGGAGACCGGGGACATAGACGGCAAAAGCCTCAGGCTCATGCTCCTGGGGCCTGACCGGCCCAAGGTCATCCCTGTCACCTTCTACGACGAGCTCGGCTCCGAGGCGGCCAACACCATTATCCAACTGATCCGGGAAACCGCCCGGCAGTGGTCCCCGGCCGAGTTCGCGGGGCAGGGAGTCCTCAGCAGGAGAGGGGATTCCTCCTTCGAGCTGCGCCGCTCCGGGAAATACCTGGTCTGCAAGTACCCAGACGGGGGCTACGGGTATTTCTTCAAGAAGGTGAGATAGCCCCCGGCCCGCAGCCCGTCATGGAGCACCGTTGACAATAGGAAATTATGTGCTATCCTTAGATAATAGGGAGGGGCTCGATGCCCGCCTAAAATTCTAGGAGGAAAAGATGAGGAATTTCTCGCTGTTCGCATTGACCGTCTTTCTTTCTGCGCCACTTTGGGCTCAAGACCGGAAGCAAATAGGGGTCCAGGCGGCAGAATCCCAGACTCAACAAACCGAAAATGGCGGGCCAACGCAGCGTGGCGCAACACTGAATGTCTTCGAGGCAGGACAGAGGGATCAAAGAAATACTCAGCAAGCACCCCGTCAGCCACCACCACAGAGGCGAAGGCGGCCACCCCCCCAGAGGCCTCAGACGCCCCCTCCCCCCCAACAGCGGGAGCAGGGGCAGAGCGATCCCTTGGCCGTGCTTCGGACTCTGCTTCCGCAATGCCCTGGAAGGTCCGAAGTCAATTACGACCCGCAGGCCTGTGACTTGGCTCGGATGGTCAGTGAGTTTGGAGCAAGGCTTCGCGAGACGGCAAACCAGGTGGCATCGGATCGCTGGGATCAAGCCTTAAGGAACTCATACAATACCTGCCAGAGGATCGTCGCCGAATTGTCTCGGTACTATAACGGCAGGTGCAGGAGGCCTTAGCAGGTCTCTGCTGTCCAGCCTCCTGCACCATCCCAAGGGCAGCCCTGGGCCTTTGCCTACCACCTGAGCCAGGGAGAAGATCCTAGGGCCTGCCTTACATAAACAGGGAATTGGCCAGAAAGCCCAGGAGTCCGCCGCCCACGGCGCCGATCAGGGCTCCAATAGGCCCCCCGAAGAGAAACCCAAGCCCCGCGCCGACCAAGGCCCCGCCCCCGGCCCACACCCATTTGCTCTTGAAGAAGCCTCCGGACTTCTCAGGCTCCTTGCCCGTGGGCGTCGTGTCCTCGCTGGGGGCCATTTCCGTCTCCGGTTCCCCTTCATTGGCCAGCTCGACCCCGGAGAGATCCAGCTCCTTCCTGGGCGTGGACTTGTCATAGCCCTCTTCCAGGGCTCCGCCTCCTTCCGCCATCTTCCGGGCCTGCTCCAGCCCAGGGGAGCGCACCTGCTCAGCCGTTGTCGCAATCCCAAGAAGCGCCACAAGACAGGCTGCCAGGCCAAGCCATCTCCGCATTTTCATGAGTCCCACCTCCTCGTCGCGTTTCGCGAAGCCTCCTGCCGATGTTATAGCAGGCGGAAGTCATGGAATTTTCACGAAGTTATGGAAGGAAAATAACTTTTGGGTAAAGGCGCTGACTCTCTGGAGGGATAAGCCGAACGGCCTTGCTAAATCAGCCCACGGGGAGGATCGAACTCCCGACCTACCGCTTACAAGGCGGTTGCTCTACCGCTGAGCTACGTGGGCGACGCTTCGATTCTGCAACAACAACTCCAGGGCTTTGCAACACTAAAACGTCACGTCCCCCGCCCCTGTGTCGTCCGGCCGGACTCGCACGGGCTTTTTGATGATCTTGTATCTGACCAGGAGCGGCGACTCGGGCCGTATCTCGATTTTCCTTTTCTTGATCGTCTTGTTGACGGTGACCTTGAGCATGTGAGTCCCGGCCACGAGATCGCGAAGCTCAAGGGGAGTCCTGCCGACATGCCGGTTGTCCACGTAAACCTCCAGCTCGGGGACCTTCTCTCCGGGCGTGGGAGGCCGAGATTCGACCTTGAGATTGCCGCGGAAAGCGACCTCGATCCTCTCCTTGCCTCCGGCCCTTACGTCAACCATGATGGTGCGGTTGTAATTCGTCTTCGGGAGGTAAAGCGACACGAGGTGCTTGCCCTCGCCGAGCTCAAAGGCGCTGTTCGAGGACCTGCCGGTCCGCGCCCCGTCAATGGAGACCTCGCACTCCTCCGCGCCGGTGTCGATATAGATCTCCCCGGTCTTTTTCACGGGCTGGACCGGCTCGGGCTTGGTTTCGGGCCGGATCTCCGGCGGCGCTGCGACCGCTTTTGGAGGCTCGGCCTTGGGAGGCTCGACGGGAGGCTCTTCCCGGGGCTTCTCAACGGGCTTTGGCTCAGGCATTTTGATGCCGCGGATCGCGACAAGCCTCATGTCCTTGACAGCGTCGTAATTGGGTATCGGGAAGAGCACGGGCTGGTGCACCTGGGAGAGGGGCTCGCCCCTGACCTTGACCGTGTCAAAGAGCTGCGAGATGCCCGAATACATGCCCTCCACGGTCACCTCCTTGGGCAGGCCCATCTCCGTTTCCTTCCTGATCGCATTGAGGTACTCGAACATGGTGTAACTGAGGGCGCCGTGCCGGAGCTCCCCATACTCCGCGGAGGGCTGGTTTTCCCGGCTCGATGCCAGGAACGCGATCCGCCTGTCCATCGGCCCGCCCGCCCCCTTCTTGCTGACGACCACTATGTTCCTCTTTCCTCCGGCTCCGGCCACGAATTGGGCATAGAAGCCTAGGTTCTCCGCGTAGAGCTCTCCGAAGTTCTTGGCTCCGCTGTAGCACGAATCGAGTATGATGACGATGTCCTTGGCGTTGATGGACGAGAGCTGCCTGATGAGCCACGCCTTGTTGATGAAGGTCTCGTTGCCGAGGAGAGCCCCAGTCCCTTCCGGGAAGAACTGGTTGAGAAAGGCGTCATGGGGAGCAAGAAAGCTGTTCGTCCTATTGGACTCGATGTTGGGAGGCAGCCCATGCCCCGCGTACATGAGGAGGAAGAGATCCATCGGATTTTTCTGGCTGTCCTTGACGATCTCGACGATGGAAGAGGTTATGCTTTGCTTGGTGGCCTTGTCGTTGAGAAGGATGGAGATGTCCGACTCGCGGTAGTCCGCGAAGTTCTGCAGGATGGAGGCGAAGGTCTTGACGTCCTCATCGGCATAGGCCAGGTCGTTGATCTCCGGGTCCGCGTACTGGCTGATGCCGATGAGAAGCGCCTTGTTGCCCGCATGAGAAAGAGGGCATGCCAGGAGAAGGGCAAAAAAAACCAGGGCGTATTTTCCGAGTCTCCGCATGTCGCCAATTCATTGTACCATGAAAAGAAACCACCCGCCTTCAAGAGGCGGGTGGTCTTCCTAGGCCGGCGGGCTCTAAAACTTGTAGCTGTATCCGATGCTGCCGAAGAGGCCTATCTTGTTGTAGCGGGGCACGTTCTCCCCCGCGTTCAAGGCCAATCCTTTAAGGCCTGCCTGGAGGTTAAGGCCCTGTATGATGTTGACGTACGCCGTGCCGGTAGCCGCCCCGCCGACCCCGCTGCCGGTGGCTGTCCTTCCGTCGTCGCGCTTATACTTGCCGCCGGTGAACATGAGCCTTCCGTCGCCCCTGATGCCCAGATATTTATTGAACGGGATGACCGCGCCGATGCCGACAAGCCCGGACTCGTAAGCCGATCCGTCTCCAGAGCTCTGCGACCCGTTGTAAGCCCAGACCAAGCCCGGGGTCTGAATGGATTCCGTCTCGGTGAGGGTGGTCCGGTTGTATCCGACGATGGCATACGGGTTGAAATGTTTCTTCCACTTCCACAGATACCTCAGCGTCGCCTCGAACTCCGTCTGTTTCTGGGTCGAGACGGTCTCCCTGCCGTCGCTCACGTAAGTGCGCCTGACGCCGAAGGTGCCCCCCCTATAGGAAAACTGCATGGTGAGATTGTCATAACCGACAAAGGCGTTCCCTCCGGGCATGCCGCCGCCTATGGAGCCGGTGGCCACGAGGTTTCCGGAATTGTCAAAAGACTTATAAGGCCCGGCGACGTACCAGCCCTCGACTGAGCCTCCGACAGCCCAAAGCCTCCCTCCCGCGACGGTCGGGTCTTTCAGGACTATCTCCTCTTCTATCACCCGCTCTCCCTCATACTGGGCAAAGGCATTGGCTGCATGAAGGCTCAGCGCGGCGACGGCGGACAGGATCAACGAAGGCTTTCTCATGGAGTCCCCCTCGGTTTATTCAAGGCCGTTGCGGCTCAGGCCAGATGTCCTGAGATTGTCTTAACAATGCCGCAGGCCTGTCAAGCCCAAAACGCCTCCTTGTCCGGCCGGGATGCGGCTTCCAGGGCTTGCTCAGCGGATCTTCAATTGCAGGAGCGCCTCGCTCCACTCCCCGGGCTTGGCCTTCTTGGCATGGACATGGATGTCGCGCGTGAAGCCCGGCAGGTCCTTTGTGACCTCGGCGAAGGGGTTCCGGGGGCCGACCTGGTTGAGGATGTCCGAGAGGTCCACGGCCGGCGCCCGGGAGGCGATGGCCCTGATGAGCTCCCGTCCCGGAGGGCCGCTCACCATGAAATCGAATCCCGCGGCCGGGTCCGGGATCGTATAGGTGACCCCGGCCTTGACCGCGTTGTCCCGGGCATGGTGGTTGGGGAAGATGACGGTGACGCCGCCGCTGGTGCCCACGTCCACCAGGGTGAGATAGCAGTCCTGGCTGGCCCGGACCTTGACCCGGAACTGCTCGCCCACCCGGTATTCGGCCTTCTCGGTCCAGACCTCCACCTTGAGGGCTTCCTCCTGGCCGCTCTTGGGGGCCGCCTTGGGAGCCGGCGCAGGCAGAGGCTTCTCGCGCGCGGCCTGCAGCCGCTTGTCGGCCTTGAGTTGAGTGGTGGCAGCGGCCAGGATTTGACCTGTCTCTGCCTCGACCAGGGTGGCGCGCAGGTCGATGCGTTTTTTCCCGGGCACAGTATACCTGCCCAGAAGGAGGACGTCCACGCCAAGGAGCCGACCCGCCTGCTTGATGCTGTCGTCCTCGACGAAACCGCTCATGCTGAGCTCCCATTCCTTGGTGAGCGCCTCCATGTGGCGCCGGTCGAGCAGCTTGAGGTCCCGGCTCTTGGCAGGGAGCATCAGGGAGATCTCCAAGGCTTCCGCGAACATGGCGGAGAATTCGGTCAGGCGGCCCTCGGGGTCTGAGATCTCTCCGACAGCCATGGTCTTGCCGCGCAAAGCGGGCGCCTGGGAGAGCAGGTCGCTCACGATCTGCCCGGCCGCGGCGGGCAGGACTCCCTCATCGCCCGCGGCTGCTGGGCTCAGCCAGCCTGCGGCCAAGAGGGCCGCGGCCGCCAACCTCACCATGGAAATGCGCCTCATTGGCACTAGAATACCTTATTTGAACGTCTGGGCGCGCGCATGCATTCAGCAAACCTGCCAGGGTCCATGGTTTTGTCCCAAGTTCTCCAACTGTCGTTAACGACAGTTGGTGGATAACTGGGTGAAGGCCCCCGCGCCCGAGGCCTCCAGCACCCCCTGCAGGGTCTCCTCCAGGCTCCCGGAGCTCCTGATCACGTGGGTCTCGACCTCAAGCCGCTCCAGGACCTTAAGGTAGCTCTCCCTGAGCTCCGCAAGGACTGCCGCCTTCTCGTGGAGCTCGGCCTGGGACCGGCCCGAGAGGCGCTCGAGGGCCGTCGCGACCGGGGCGTCCAGAAAAAGCACCGAGTCTGGAAGGCGGGTCCGGTAAGCGCGGCCCAACTCTGAGATCTGCTCCGGCCATGGGAGGCTGAATAGGTCCCGAACCTGGAGCGCCACCTCCCATAGGGCCGGGCTCCAGGCGAGGATGGCCTCATAGCCGGCTCCCAGCCGCTCCCTCAGCGGGCCCTCCAGGGCGCTCCGGTCCGGGGCGCGGCGGATCATCCGGGTATAGAAAGGGCCGTAGGCCAGGCTGTCGACCAGGGCATGGCGCTCGCTCACGAGATGCCGCGGCCGGAAAGTCTCCAGGAAGAACCGCTCGACCGGCCCGTAGAGGGTCATCTGCAGGAAGAGGGCCGTGGCCTTGAGCTCGAAGCTCCCGAGGGAGTCGGCTGCGCGCGAGAAGTCCTCCATCGCGCGCGAGAGCTCCGCGAGCGGGGCGTTGGGAGTGTCGTGGTAGGCCGGGCAGGTCATGGCAGAGACCTCCCCCCCGGCCAGCTCGAGCAGCCGCCGCACCACCGTGCTCTTCCCCGCCCCGTCGATGCCCACGACGGCGATCTTTTTCGTCACGAGCAGACCCTCAGGGCCCGGGGGACCACCTCGAGCTCGGCGCGCGCGACCGTCGTCACCTCGCCGTCAAGCTCAAAGGGGACAGGCCTCTCGGGGACGAGCTCCACGCGCTTGGCGCGCCAGGAGCGGGTGCGCGGCAGGCCTTGGAAGCGCCCGCGGTAGAGATGGAACAGGGTCCTCAGGATCCCCCCCCGGCCCATCGGCTCCCAGAGGTTCACGGCGAATAGCCCGTCGTCTGGCGCGACCGGGGTATCATACCTCATTGCGCCCGCGAAGTGGACTCGCTTCAAGACCCCGAGGCTCGAGGCGCTCAGGTCCTCCGGGCTTGAGCCGTCCAGGCCGAGGCTGAGGCGCAGGGGCCGCAAGCGCCAGAGGTTGACGAGGGCCGCGTAGAGGATCGCGGCCTCGACGCTGCGGCGCTTGAGCCAGAGGAGGAGGGACTCCTCCGAGTTGAAAAAGGCGTTCCCCTCGGCTACGAAGCCGAGGCTCGCGTTCAGGAGAAAATAGCGGGTGGTCCTGCCGCCGTCCGGGCCGTGGAGGACGGCCTTGCCGACGTCCGCCAGGCGCGCTCTTCCCGCGTCGATGCGCGCTGGAACTCCCGCCATCATCCGCTCGAGCGCGAGGGGCTTGTGGAAGTCGTTGCTGCTTCCCAGGCCGATGGCGCCTAAAGTCAAGTCTCGGCCCATGATCGCGTTGAGCACCGCGTTCACGGTCCCGTCTCCGCCCGCGGCGACGACAGTGCGGTGTCCGTCCAGGTGGCGCGGCAGATCCCGGGGGCCCGCGGGAAAGCGCGCCTCAAAGGCGACGCCTCTGGCGCGGAGCTCGCGCTCGACTTGCGCCCAGCGCTCGGCCCCCCGGCCGGCGTTGGCCAGGGGATTGACGAGGATCAGCACAGGGCCTCCTGTTGGATGCGCTCGAGGATCCTCTCGGCCAGGGAGTCGGGGGACTCCCTGCCGTTCAACTCGACGAAGCCCAGCTCGAGGGCGAGGCTATGGAGGGCCTCCTGGGCCTTGCCCTGGAAAGAGACGAAGGCCTCACGGCTGCGGGGGCTGGCGAAGCCGGTCTCGTAGCCCGAGAGGCCCGCCTTGCGCCGGAAGGCCTCCTCCGGGTCCACCCTGAGATAGAAGGTCAGGGCGGGCTGCGGGAAGATCCTGGCCAGGGAGCGCAACTCCTCCGGGCTTCCCCCATGGGCCACCTCGACGGCATAGTACTTGTACCAGTAGGCGTTGAGGAGCAGGACCTGGGCCTTGCGCCGCAAGGCCAGCCTGAGGGCCTCGTAAAGGCAATGGTAGAGGAAGAGGGCGCGGGAGGTGGGGTGGAGGATCTCGAGGTAGGAGTCCACCTCCGCCGGAGTCCGGAAGGCGACCCTTCCCCGCGAGGCGGGATCCAGGAGCAGGTCCCAGATGGTGACGGCCGCAGCCTTGACCTTGCCGCGCCCCTCCAGGCGCTCCGCCAGCCTCGCGATCTGGGTCGTCTTGCCTGAGCCGTCCGGCCCGGTCACGCAGATCAGCGGTGGTTCTGGACGCATGATTCCTCCATCCATCGCCGCAGCTCCGCGAAGCTCAGGTCTTGTCCGATGAGAAAGGTCCGAATCCCGAGCTCCCGGGCCGGAAGGTCCTTGCGCGGATCGTTTCCGATCATCAGGCACTCCGAGGCCTTGGCCCCGATGCGGCCCAGGAGCTCGAAGTAGTAGGCAGGGTCCGGCTTGGAGCGGGTCATGACCTCGCTGTTGGCGATGAAGTCGAAAACAACCTCGTCCTGCTCGTTGAAGTAGGTGA
>CAYLZQ010000039.1:0-9886 GCA_964388045.1 uncultured Elusimicrobia bacterium
AGTTTAGCCCCGGATCCCTGTTTTGTCAACCTCGCCGATGTTGCAAAATGTAACAGTCTTGTATCATTTCCTGCCCCAAGCCGCCGCGACAAAAAATCTTATGGAATTCCCGATTGAAATCCAGCCTGGTCCTCAAAAATGGGAAAGCCGCCCCGCTTGGCTTCTCATTTGTGCCGCAAAATAGCAAGGCCTGCCGACCGGCGTTGAATCCGAGCCTGGTTTTTTAGTCTGATAGCGGGGTGCCTTCCACGGAAACAGTCCTGGCCAGACTAAACGGCGAGCCCCTGACCCTCAAGGAGTTCCTGGAGCATTTGAGAGGCCAAGACGGCCTCAAGGGCTTCAGGGGCTTCCTGGAGCAAAAGATCATCGAGCAGAGGGCGCAACAGGAGAAGCTCGAGGCGAGCGAGGAGGAGCTGCAGCAGGCAGCGGACTCCTACAGGCTCGAGCGAGGCCTGCTCAAGGCCGCGGAATTCGAGCAGCACCTCAGGTCCTCGAGGCATCTCCAGCAGGACTTCGACGATCATCTCAGGCGCCAGGAGCAGGCCCTGCTCGCCCGCAAGCTCAGGGAAAAGCTCGTCAGGGAGGAGGCTGTGGAGGCCTTCTTCTTCGAGAACCGCCTGGACTTCGACCGGGCCAGGATCTCCAGGATCGTGGTCAAGGAGGAGGGGCTGGCCCAGGAGCTCTCGGCCCAGGTCCGGGAGGGCCGGGGCTTCGCGGACCTGGCCAGGAAATACAGCATTTTGAAGGAGGAGGCCTGGGCCGGGGGCTACGCAGGGACCCCCTCGAGAAGGGACATGCCCTCGGAGCTCGAGGCCCTGGTCTTCGGGGCCAAGAACAACAGCCTGGTGGGCCCCGCCGCTGTGGAAGGGGAGCACCACCTGGTCTGGGTCCACGAGCTCATCCCCGCGCAGCTCACTGCCGAGCTCAGGGAGATCATCCGCCAGGCCCTCTTCGAGCGCTGGCTCGAGTCAGAGCTCAGGAAGGCGACGATCGAGCTCCTCTTCGCGGAGCTCCCACCGACCTAGGCCAGGCCTAGGAAGGCCCGGCACAGACGCGGCTGAGGAAGTCCTCAGCGTCTAGCGCGGGAAAGACCCGGCTGGCCTTCCTTGGCCGGAGCCCAAGCCGTCCATCCCTGGAACTTTTGAGCCGCCTTGCTCGTATATATTGAGCCAGGCCATGGAAGCGCCCCTCGCCCAGATCGAGCGACGCATCTATCTCATCCGAGGTCACAAGGTCATGCTCGACAGCGACCTCGCGGAGCTCTATGGCGTGACCACAACGCGCCTCAACCAGCAGGTTAGGCGCAATGCCGGCCGATTCCCCGCTGACTTCATGTTCCAGCTCTCCCAGGAGGAGTTCGGAAACTTGATGTTGCAGTTTGCAACATCAAGTTCGGCATGGGGCGGGCGCAGGAAGCCGCCGCTTGCCTTTACCCAGGAGGGAGTTGCCATGCTCTCGAGCGTCCTGAGGAGCCCGCGGGCCATCCAGGCCAATGTCGCCATCATGCGCGCCTTCGTAAGGCTGAGGGAGGCCCTTGCGCTCCACAAGGAACTCGCGCGCAAGCTCGAGGAGCTCGAAAGGAGAATCGCGAGCCACGACGAGAGGATACGCTCGATATTTGACGCCATCCGGCAGTTGATGGCTCCGCAGGAAAGCCCGCGGCGGAGGATTGGATTCCAGCCCTGAGCCGGATCGCCTGTCCCATGGGCATCCGCCTCCTGGCAGGCGCGCGTTGCGCCCTTGGGGGAACTCTTCCCGTTCGGCTACACCTAGCTAGCGCGGGAAAGACCCGGCTGGCAGGCCGACGGCCCTCTCCAGGCGCGCCACAGAAATGCGGTGATCCGCCAGGCTGTTGATGAGGGCGAGCCTGGCGCCCAGGAGCTGGCCCTGGGCGTCGGTCACGTAGATGATGTTCCCCTTCCCGGCGTGGTAGGCCTTGCTCCAGAGCTCCAGGTTCTCCTCCGCGCTCCTGACCAGGGCCTGGGCGGCGGAGATCCTCTCGCGGCTCTCCCTCATGAGGAACAGAGCCTCCTGAACCTCGAAGCGGACCTGCTGGGAGAGGGCCTCGAGCTCCTCTTTGGCCTTGGAGGCCTGGGCCCCGCGCCTCCTCAAGCCCTCGAGGCTGGAGAGCCCGCCGAAGAGGTTGAGCCTGGCCCTGAGGCCCGCCTGCCAGGTCCCGGTGCGGCCCAGGGAGACCCCGTCGGTCTCGCTGCGCGAGAGCTCGTAGGAGCCGAAGGCGCTCAGGGCCGGGTAGAAGTCCCTGCGGGCGGACTCCTGGAGGCTCTCCTGGGCCTCAAGCCTCTCCCTCAGGGTCTGGAGCTCCGGCCTCCGGGAGAGGGCCGCCTCCAGGAGCCTGGGCTCCTCGTAGTCCTCGCCAGGGGCCTCCAGGACGTCGGCGACAGGGCTCCACTCCCGCCCGGGGACCCCCATCCGGGTGAGGAGCTCCCTGCGCGCGATCTCAAGCCTGGCCCTGCTCGAGATGCGCTCGATCCTGGCCCCCTCGGCGTCTATCGCCGAGCGCGTGACGTCGAAGCGAGGCCTCTCTCCCTTGTCGAAGCGCTCCTGGGTGATGCGCAAAAGCTCCTGCCTCTGCCTCAGGGTCTCCTCCGCCACCGCCGCGGCGCGCTGGGCCCTAAGGAGGTTGAAGTAGGCCTGCTGGACCCCGAAGCGCACCTCCAGCTCGCGGGTCCTCAGGGCCGAGAGGGAGGCCCCCAGGAGGCCGCGCGAGGAGCCCACCTCCGAGGGGGTCTTTCCGAAGTCGTAGAGGAGCTGGGAGGCCGAGAGGCTCACAGGGGTCACGGCCTCCGTCCTGGTCAGGCCCGAGGCTGTCAAAAAGCTCGTCTCGCCGCGGCTTGCGCTGGCCAGGAGGTCCAGGCGGGGCAGCAGCCCGGCGCGCGTCACCCCCAGCTCGGCCCTCTGGGCCCTGGTCTCCTCCCTCTCGGCCCTGAGGGCCGGGTGGTTCTCCCGGGCGATCTCCAGGCAGTCCTCCAGGGTCAGGACGGGGGGAGCCGCGCTCGCCGGGAGGACGGCCAGGATCCAGGAGGCCGCGGCCAGGAAGGGCAGGGCTCTGGGCACGGAGACAATCATACATCTCGGGGTCGCCGCCCCACAAGAAGGAGTCCGCCACGGCCTCGGGCCTCGGGGCCCGCGTTGACGCCCTAGGGCCAAACTGTTAGAATGCCCGGGCGGCCGGCGGCTCCGATGCCCCCGCCTGATCCGAGGACCAGATCCCAGCCGCCCCCTTATGGCCACGATCATGATCGTCGAGGACGAGCCGGAGATCGTCGCCCTCCTGCGCTTCCTGCTCGAAAAGGAGGGCTACGCCGTGAGCGAGGCCTCCAACGGCCAGGCCGCCCTCGGGCGCCTGGGCCTGGAGCCCCCCGACCCCGCGGCCCCTCTCCCGGACCTCATGATCCTCGACGTCATGATGCCGGTGATGGACGGCTTCACCCTGAACACCAGGCTCCAGGCCAACCCCAGGACCCGCTCCATCCCGATCGTGGTCCTCACGGCCAAGGGCCAGAAGATGCGCGACCTCTTCGAGCTGGCCCCAAACGTCGCGGCCTACATCCAGAAGCCCTTCGATCCTGGGATGCTCAGGGAGCTCGTCTCCGGTATCCTGGGCCGCAAGGGGGCGGGGTCAGGCGGCGGTCTACCGGGGGGGGCCGGGGAGAAGGCCTGATGGAAGAGAAGGCCCCGGGGCCGGAGTCGGGCTCCCTGGAGGAGGTCCTGGCCTTCAAGAAGGCCAAGGCCGCGGAGCTGCGCGGCCGGGGCATAGACCCCTATCCCCCCCGCTGGCGCAAGACCCATTCCTGCGCCGAGGTCCTGGCGATCGCCTCCCCCTTGAGCCCCTCGGACCACAGCGGGCGGAGGGTCTCCTGCGCGGGGAGGCTGCTCTCCCTGCGGGACATGGGAAAGTCTGTCTTCGCCCACCTCCAGGACTCGAGCGGCAGATGCCAGGTCTACTTCAAGAAGGACTCCCTCCCCGAGGCCTGCTTCGGCCTGGTGAAGAAAGACCTCCACGCCGGGGACTTCGTGGGGGTCTCCGGAGAGGTCTTCAAGACCCGCACCGGGGAGGCCACGGTCGCGGCCTCGGAGGCGAGCCTCCTCGCCAAGGCCTTGAGGCCAATGCCCGAGAAGTGGCACGGCTTGAAGGACCTGGAGACCCGCTACCGCCACAGGCACCTGGACCTCATCGCCAACCCCGAGGCCCGCGCCCAGTTCCTCAAGCGCTCCCTGATCATCTCCACCATCCGCGGGACATTCGAGTCCCTGGGCTTCGTGGAGGTGGAGACCCCGGTCCTCCTGCCCAGGGCCGGGGGAGCCTCGGCCCGCCCCTTCCATACCCATCACAACGCCCTGGGCGCCGAGCTGGTCCTCAGGATCGCGACCGAGCTCTACCTGAAGAGGCTCGTCATCGGCGGCCTCGACAAGGTCTACGAGATCGGGAGGATTTTCAGGAACGAGGGGATAGACACCCGGCACAACCCCGAGTTCACGATGCTGGAGGCCTACGAGGCCTACTCGGACTACGAGGGGATGGCCGGGCTTTTCGAGCGGGTGGTCTCGGACTGCGCCGAGGCCTTGAAGATCTCGCAGATAGACTGCGGAGGCAGGGCGGTCAGCCTCAAGCCCCCCTTCCGCCGCCTCTACCTCCCCGAGGCCTGGGAGAGCTTCTGCGGGGAGAAGCTGGAGCGCGTCCTGGAGGGCAAGTCCTTCAACAGGAAGGGGCTGCTCGCCCTGGCGGGCCGCATCGGGGCGTCCGCGGAGGAAAAGACCCCGGGGGCCAAGATCTTCGAGAGGATCTTCGACGCCCGCATCCTCCCCCGGCTTGCGGAGTTCACCTTCGTCTTCGACCATCCCGCCGCGATCACCCCCCTGGCCAAGCTCAAGCCCGGCAGCGCCTCCCTGGTCGAGCGCTTTGAGTGCTTCGGGGCCGGGCAGGAACTCGCCAACGCCTACAGCGAGTTGAACGACCCCCAGGACCAGCGCGAGCGCTTCGAGGAGCAGGCCCGGCAGCGCCGCGAGGAGGGGAACCTCGAAACCGAGCTCCTCGACGAGGACTTCGTGGAGGCCCTGGAAAGCGGGATGCCCCCCACCGGGGGCATCGGAATCGGGATCGACCGCCTGGTCATGGTCCTGACCGGACAGAGCTCGATTCGGGACGTGATCCTCTTCCCGACCCTCAGGGACGCCCAGGCCGGAAAGGCGGGCCAAGAGGAGCCGGCCGCGGCCCCGCCGAGGGCCCCGGGGTGAGGGACGCGGCGAGCGCGTGAGCCTGGAATTCTTCATCGCCCTGCGCTACCTGCGCGCCCAGCGCAAGGGGCTCTTCGCCATGGTCACCACCTCCATCGGGGTCCTGGGGGTGACCGTGGGGGTGGCCGCCCTGATCACGACCCTCTCGGTCATGAACGGCTTCCAGGAGGACATCCAGAAGAAGGTGATCGGGGCCCAGGCCCATTTGACCATCCACGGGATCGCGAGCAGGCGGGACCTCGCCGAGGCCGCGGCCCTGGCGGCCGCGGACCCGGAGGTGGCCGCGACCGCCCCCTTCGTGCTGGGGCAGGCCATCCTCACCTACCGGGGTCGCTCCCTCGGGATCGTCTTGAAGGGCCTCGACCCCGAGCAGGAGTTCAGGGTCAACGACCTCGCCAAGACCCTCAGGGAGGGGAGCTGGGAGGCCCTGAAAGCCGAAACGCCGAGCGGAGAAAAATCCGGGCGCCAGCCTCCTCCCGGCATCGTCCTTGGCGAGGAGCTGGCCCGCCAGATCGGGGCCTGGACCGGGGAGGAGGTGGTCCTGGTCTCCCCTCAGAGCGTCGCCACCCCCCTGGGGCTTCTTCCCAAGATGCAGAAATTTCGGGTCGCGGGCCTGCTCCACACCGGCTACTACGAGTACGACAGCACCACGGGATACTCGGAGCTCTCGGCCGCGGCCCGCTTCTTCGGGGCGGAGGCAGGGGCGACCGGCCTGGGGGCGAGGCTGAGGGACCTGGGCGCCTCCGAGAAGGCCGGCCGGCGCCTGCAGCTCGCCCTGGGCCCGGGCCGCACGGTCCGGACCTACAGCCAGATGAACAAGACCCTCTTCGCCGCCCTCAAGCTCGAGAAGGCGGTCATGTTCATCATCCTGACCCTCATCATCCTGGTCGCCTCCCTGAACATCGCCTCCACCCTGATCCTGAGAAGCGTGGAGAAGACCCGCGACATAGGGCTCTTGAAGGCCCTGGGGGCCGGCCCCTCCCGGATCCGCCGGATCTTCCTGGCCGAGGGATTCCTCATCGGAGGGGCCGGGGTCGGGATGGGCCTGGGCCTGGGGCTTCTCCTGTGCTGGGTGATCCGCCGCTACCCGATCGTGGAGCTGCCCCCGGACATCTACTACCTCTCCGAGGTCCCGGTCTCGGTCCAGATCCCGGACGTCCTGGCCGTGGCGGGCCTGGGACTGGCCCTTTCCCTCCTGGCCACCCTCTACCCCGCCTCGCGGGCCGCCAGGGTCGATCCCGTGGAGGCCATCCACTATGGCTAGCGGGGAGCCGGCGCTGGAGGCCAGGGGCCTGGTCAAGTCCTACGGCCGCGGCAAGGCCGCGGTCGAAGTCCTCAGGGGCCTGGACCTGGCCTTAAGATCCGGGGAGCTCGCCGTCCTCCTGGGCCCCAGCGGCTCGGGCAAGTCCACCCTGCTCAACCTCCTGGGCCTCATGGACTCCCCGGACTCCGGGGAGATCCGCCTCTGCGGCAGGCCCGCTTCCAGGCTGGGCCAGGAGGAGAGGTCCCGCCTGCGAAACGAGAGGCTGGGCTTCGTCTTCCAGTTCGACTCCCTCCTGCCCGAGTTCACGGTCCTTGAGAACGTGACCATGCCGGCCAGGATCGCCCGGGCCGCGGGAGGCTCCGGCTCCCTCGCGGAGGCCGAGGCCAGGGCCCTGGAGCTCCTCTCCCGCTTGGGCTTGAGGCACTTGAGGGAGCGCCTGCCCCACCAGGTCTCGGGCGGGGAGCGCCAGAGGGCGGCCCTCTGCCGGGCCCTGATCAACAGGCCCTCCGCGCTCCTGGCAGACGAGCCGACCGGCAACCTGGACAAGCGCAACGGAGAATTGGTATTTAAGGATTTAAAGGATCTGGCCGAAGGCCAAAACGTTGCGGTGCTGGTGGTCACCCACAACGAGGCGGCCCGCGCCTTCGCGGGGCGGGTCCTGCGCATGGCGGAGGGAAAAATCAGCGAGGATCCCGAGGGGGCTTCATGAAGATCCACATTGACGGCGAGCTCTACGAGAAGGAGGATGCCAAGATCTCGGTCTTCGACCACGGGGTGCTCTACGGGGACGGGGTCTTCGAGGGGATACGCGCCTACAACGGCCGTGTCTTCCGGCTCGAGAAGCACCTCCAGAGGCTCCAGGAGTCCGCTGAGGCGATCTACCTGACCCTCCCCATGTCCCTCAAAAAGATCGGGGAGGCGGTCCTGGAGACCCTGAGGGCCAACTCCCTGAAGGACGCCTACATCCGCCTGGTGGTCACCCGGGGGGTCGGGGACCTGGGCCTGGACATGCGCAAGTGCAAGAAAAACGCCAGCCTCATCGTCATCGCCGACGCGATCGAGCTCTACCCGGAGAGCTACTACGAGAAGGGCTTGGAGCTCATCATCTCCTCGATCCGCCAGCGGGGCCCGGACCAGCTTCCCCCCAACATCAAGTCCCTGAACTACCTGGCCAACATCCTGGCCCGGGCCGAGGCGACCAGGGCCGGAGCCCAGGAGGCCATCCTTTTGAACCAGCAGGGCTACGTCTCCGAGTGCTCGGGGGACAACATCTTCATGGTCTACGAGGGCAGGATCTATACCCCCCCCCTCCACGCGGGCCTCCTGGAGGGGGTGACCCGCGAGGTGGTCATGGAGCTGGTGCGCGAGAAGATGGGGGGGGCGGTCGTCGAGAAGCTCTTCACCCCCTTCGAGCTCTACCGGGCCCACGAGGTCTTCCTCACCGGCACGGCCGCCGAGGTGATCGCCGCGGTCACAATCGACGGGCACGCGATCGGCTCCGGGGCGGCGGGGCCTGTCACCCGAAAGGTCATGGCCCTCTTCAGGGACTACGCCCGCTCCAACGGCACCCCGATCTACGAGGAAGCGAAGGTCAAGTAGAGCAACTCCCAGAGGTCATGGGCTCGGACCACTGCCCTGTGGGGATAGAGCTGACAAGAGAGACGGCATATCAGAGTGGAGCGCAGGTCCTCCCCCCCTCGAGGGGGGGGAGGTATCAGGAGAGGGGGGGATATAGCGGTCAGTCATTGGCCGCCCTCGCCTCCATCTCCGGCAGGCGGCCAATGATCTGCACCTCCTGCCGCAAGGCCGAGGCGGTGGTCTTCATCAAGACCATCGTCAACAACAAGGTCTCCCAGCAGGCCCTCTGCGCCTCCTGCGCCGGGGAGGCCGTCCCCGCGGGGGCCGACTCCCTGCTCGAGCTCCTCTCCGGGCTCCTGCCCTCCAGGCCCAGGGTCCACCCCTCGCGCTGCCCGGATTGCCAGACCAGCTACGCGCAATTCAGGGAGCGAGGCCGCTTCGGCTGCCCTGCATGCTACGAGCATTTCGCGGCCCAGATCAGGAGCATCCTCCCCCGCATCCACGCCGGGGCCACCCAGCACAGGGGCAAGGCGCCGAAGCAGCGCTGATGCAGCTCCAGGCCATGCTCAGGCTCAAGATGGGCTGGATCATGGCCCAGGGAGAGCATCATGAGACCGTTCTCTCCTCGCGGGTGCGCCTGGCGCGCAACATCGAGCGCTCCCGCTTCCCCTCCCATGCCTCCCGGGAGACCCTCAGGCGGGTCCTGGAGGAGGCCTTTGCCGCGGCGCGCCGCACCCCCTTGAAGGACGCGGCCTACCTTCGGCTCGCGGAGCTCGACGCCCTGGACCACCGCTTCCTGGTGGAGAGGCACTTGATCAGCCCCGCCCTCGCCTCCCAGCCCCAGGAGCGGGGCGTGGTCGTGGGGGAGCAGGAGACCATCTCCCTGATGGTCAACGAGGAGGATCACCTGAGGCTCTCCTGCCTCTCCCCGGGCCTGAGCCTGGAAAAGGCCTTCAGGAAGGCGGACGCCTTGGACGACGGCCTTGCCGAGGGCCTGGAGTACGCCTTCCGAGGGGACTGGGGCTACCTCACGGCCTGCCCGACCAACCTCGGGACCGGCCTGCGCGCCTCCTGCCTGGTGCACCTCCCGGGCCTGGGCCTCGCAGGCCGGACCGGGGAGGTGCTTGAGGGCCTCTCCCGCTTGGGCCTCATAGCCCGCGGCCTCTACGGGGAGGGGACCAAGGTGATGGGGGACTTCTTCCAGATCGCCAACGCCACGGCCCTGGGCCGCACCGAGGGCGAGATCCTCAGGGCCCTGGAGAAGGCCGTGGGGCGGCTCGTGGAGCTCGAGAGGGAGAGCCGAGAGGCCCTGGCCTCGGGCCCGGACCGCGCGCGCCTGGAGGACACGGTCTTGCGCTCCATCGGGCTGCTCACCCACGCGCGCCTGCTCTCCTTCGAGGAGGCCTGCCAGCACCTCTCGGCCCTGCGCCTGGGCCTGGCCCTGGGCTGGAAGGTCCCGGGGGACATCGCGACAGCCAGCGAGCTCATGATCCTGGCCCAGCCCGCCCATCTCCAGATGCTGGCCCAGGAGGAGCTCGCTGCCAACGAGCGGGACCTCCGGCGCTCCTCCCTGATCCGCGAGCGCCTGGGCGGGCAAGGGACAGAGCCCTCGCCTCCCAGCCCCAGGAGCGGAGCGTAATTGACCCCGGTCAATTCCCAGAAAATCGGGATTTGTTACAATGCCCTCATGACCAACCATCCCGGACTCAAGGCCTGGGTCGAGGAGGCGGCCGGGCTCTGCCGGCCCGACCGGGTCGTCTGGATCAACGGCTCCGAGGAGGAGAGAGA
>CAYLZQ010000040.1:0-9855 GCA_964388045.1 uncultured Elusimicrobia bacterium
ATGGCGTCGCGCAGGTCCGGGCGGGCCCGCCAGCCCGCGATCACCCACTCCGCCCCGCGCCTCTGGAGGTCCACGGTCCACTCCGACCGGTAGCGGATGACCTGGCCGTCGCCGGTCCGAAGCTCCTCGACCGAGCGGCCCTTGGCCGAGGCCCGCTCCCCGTTGACCGTGAACTCGTCGGGCTCCAGTCGAACGCTATAGCTCCCCCTGCCCCCCCCGCGCGTCATCATGGCCCGGACCTTCTCCCAATAGGCCTTAAACCCCTCGCGCCCCACGACCTCCTCGCCCGTGACCGTCCGAACGCGCAGACCGGAATCAATCAGGGGCCAGAGCCTTTCGATCTCGCCGCTGTTCAAGGCCTGCTCGTAGGCTGTCCTAAGGCGCTCGAAGGCGGCCTTATCCGCGGGGGAAGCCGGGAAGGCCCAGGCCGGAGAAGCCAAAAGAATCCAAATGCAGGCCGCAGCCAAGGCTCTCATGGGGGAGAGATATTATCGCAAAAAACGGCCCAAAGATCAATCCTCCGACGAGGAATTGCGGCGACAAGTTCTCCACAGGAAACTCGCGGCGAACTTGTCGCCGCGTATATTTAGGACAGGGCGATCCGGCCGGACTCGACCCGGCAGCTTTCCGGAGAGCCCAGGAAACGCTCACCGTCCGAGAGCCCTAGGTCCACGGCAGGAGCGCAGGCTCTGGAGCTGAAGTCGAAGGAGAGGTAGTCGAGGACGCGGGAGGGGGCCAGGCGGAAGAGACGTGGAGGCCCGGGAAGGCCCGGGAGGGCCTCAAGGCCGTCGTTCATCTGTCTCCGGACAGTCTCGCGCAGCCTCTGGTCGAGCCTCCCCAGGGGGCCCCAGCGCCCGCGGCCCAGCTCCTCGGGGCGCACCAGATCAAGGGCGATCACATCCGCGGAGCCTTTCAGGCAATCGAAGCTCAGGCGCTCCCTCCCTGGGACCCCCCCGTCCACGTAGCTGCGGGCGCGGCCCCCCTCGGAGAGGACCACAGGAGGGAAGACCCAGGGAATGGCGCAGCTCGCCGCAAGCCTTGCCTCCCAGGGCCCGTCCCAGCCGCGATCCCCCCGAGGGGTGAAGCGCGCGTAGGCCGGGATCCTGTCGTCGGCGCAAAGGCTCACCACGGTCAACTCGCAGCGCCCGGAGAGCTTGGCCCGAGGCTCGCCCCCCCAGGAATCCAGGGCCTCCCAGAGGGGCTTGCTCGAGAAGAGGCTCAAGGGCTTGAGCCTCGGCCTGAAGCGGAGGACGCGGCGCCGGCTGATTTGGCGCCACTCCTGGAGGAGCTCCTCCTCGCGCCCCAGGAAGTAGGCCGCCCCGCAAAGGGCTCCGGAGCTGAACCCCACCACCCGGTCGAAGACCAGTCCGGCGCGGCTGAGGGCAGCCAGGCAGCCGGCCTCCCAGGCCCCCAAAGCCCCTCCCCCGCAAAGGGCCAGGCCCAAGGGCCTGCGGAAGGAAGGGTCCATGACCCTATTGTAGGCTTCTGGCTGCCTGCCTATCAAGGCCACGAGCCGCCTTGGTCACCAATTCAGGTAATCCTCAGCCTCCGCTTCGTTCCAGGCCTCATCCTTTGGCTCCACAACGTGCTCCCAGGCGAAGGACCTCTTCCACTGCTGGTTGTGCACGAACTCGTGCCGGTAGGAGTCTCCGCTGAGGCCCCTGGTGGCGAAGACCGTGTGCATGCTGGGAGCCCCGGCGGCCTTGCCGGCGGAGTCTATGAACGTCGCGATGGGCCCTCCGTTAAAAATAAGGCGGTTGTTGGCATAGGCGAAATCAGTGGCCTCGTCCGGACGGACGGCGTTCCAGACCGGGGCAGTGGCTGAGTTGAGCATCCCGGCAGCAGTCAGCGCCGCGTCCTGGATCAGGTTCTTCGCTGTGCGCAAGGGCTCCAGCAAGGCCTCGGGATGGCCGTTGATGACCCCCTTGACCATCCTGACAGGCATCAAGGCCACTGTCTGGACAGCCTCCACGGCAAAGGCGATGGGAGCCAGGAAGAGCCCGAGGAGCCCTCCCAGGAGGCCCTTGAAATACCCGGGCTTTCTTTCCCAGCTCACCGGGCCTATGCCTTTTGGACGTTCCGCGCCGCCGCCGGCAGTCTTCCCCGGCTTGGGGCCGACCAGGTTCGGGACCGAGGCCGAGGAGCCGGGCTTGGGATGATCTTGGACTCTTTTCATGGCCCCTTGCAGCTTTTCAACGGCCTCCTTGAGCGTGAGGGCGGCCCGGGTGCCTTGGGATTGGGTGACAGGGGCCCCCACAACGGCGCCCTCCTGGGTGAGGACCTTGTTATTGGGCCCTTGGTTCTCAAAGGGCGCGGCAGCGTCCCTCCAGGCAGACTCCAGATACTGCGCCTGGGCAGGCATGGGAAAGACCATGGCCAAGGCCAGGAGCAGGCTGAGGGACTTAGAGATAACATGAAAGCGAAGGGCCATGGGCATAGTATGGATGATTTAAAGCACGGCGTTCATGGCCCTAAGGCCTATGCGGAAATAGGCCTTTTGGGCCATGCCGCTGCGAACGAACGGGGCAAATCCCTAGACGCTATGGGTGGCCGTGATCGCCCCGCACGCGCCGGGCTGCGAACGAACGGGGCAAATCCCTAGACGCTATGAGGATTTCCTTAGCCGCGTCTGTGCCGGGCCTTTCCAGGCCTGGCCTAAGGGGCATGGCTGACCTTCCAGGCGAAATAAGGGGGCTTCCCGCATTCCCAGCAATAGCGCGCGGAGATCCGCTTGCCCTGGTCGCAGGGATAGGAGCGGGTCGCGAGGAAAAAGTAAAGCGGCCCCTCGATGAAAGTGTTCATGGGCTCCAAGGCGCAGATGCCCTCCCTCCGCATGAACTCGTGGAGGGCTTCCTTTCTCAGGAAATCCGAGGACCTTTCCTCGCGCAGGCCGATCCTGAAGATCATCGGCTTGCGGTCGCGCGGCCAGGCCAGCTCTTTCCAAAAGCAGACGTTCAAGACCAAGGCGACGAGAAGCAAGGGAAGGGCCCAACGCCTCAGATTCAAGATCCTGGGAGCCCTTGAGGCCAGGGCCGCCATGACCAAAAACGAGGAGAGGGAGTAATACCTGATGGAGCTCGTCTGAGTGACCAGGATGAAAAGGCAGGCGTAGACCAGGGGCCAGAAGAGCAAAAGCCTCTCATGGGGGGAAAGCCCGGCGAAACTCTCCGGCTCGAGGCTGCGGCCCGCGTGGAGGAAGTAAGCCCCGAGGAGGAAGGCGGCCCAAGAGTAAAGGGCTCCGCTCAAAAGCCAGGGAGGATCCCAGGAGACGAGACGCTTGAAGACGGCCACGTTCGACCAGATCTGCAGCATGGGCGTAAAATGCGCGAGGAAATAGGCGGCCAGGCCCAAGAGCAGGGCTCCCTTCAGAGCCTCGCGCGAGCGCGGGCCTGCGAGGAAGCCGTCCTGGAGCAGCCTCCGGATCAGGCTGTCCAAAGGCCCGGAGAAACGGAAGGCCGCGGCAAAGGCCGGCGGGGCTAAAAGAAAAAGCGCGCCAAAAAACGCAGAATGGCCCTGCCACCGGGCATCCGTGAGAGAGATTTTCAGAAGGGCCAGGCCCACTGACATCAGGAGGCTCAGGACCGAGAGCCGGAAATAACCCAGGCGCTCCCAATCCCGGTGCAGCATCAGGTGCGCGAGCAGGGCCACGGCCAGGGAAAACGGCACCGAGAGGAACAGGAAGTGGTTGAGGACTCCCAGGCAGGTGGAAGCCAGAAAGGCCAGGACGTTCCAGGTCGAGAAGGCCTTCTCCTCCACCATCCTGCGGCTGGAGACCAGGATCACGGCCAGGAGCAGATTCTGCAGCCCGTAGACCTCCCAGGCCAGCCTGGACTTGAACACGAAGAGGGAGGAGGTGGCCAAAAGGTAGATCCAAGCTACCGCTGAGGCAGGCCCGAATTTCCTGCCTAGATGAAGCCCGAGGATCAGGGCTGCAAGAGCGTTCAAGAACGCCCCTGACAGCCTCAGGGAGAAACCATCAGGCTCAAGCAGCATGAAGGCCCGCGACACGAGCCAGGGATACACGCTCCCCGAGTGGGAGTTCATCCCGTGAATGGAAGTCAGGCCGTGATCCTTGATCCAGAGGGCGGTCAACCCTGTCCAGGCCTCGTCCCCGTGGAGGGCGGGGAAGGAGCCCAGGTTGTGGAAGAGCAGGGCGAGGAGGTAGGCGAAGGCGAGAGCCAACAGGCAGAGCCGCGCCCGGGAACGAACCATGCGGGAGATTGTACCTGTTTGGCGGCTTGATCGTGATGTTGACCAGGGACCCGCCGGGCTGGTATAGTATGCCCCATGACCGAGCAGGGGTACCCGCGGAGCGGGTCTGCGAGGCCGCTTCCTAACGGAGCGTGGAGGCGGCATTCCCTCGCGTTATCGCTCGGTCAGAAATGGTTGAAGGCGTGAGCCGAAAACCAGAGCTCGGCAGAGCGGAAACCATGAGAAAAAGATTTTTTGTCCTGGTAGTCCCACTTCTGGCCTCCTGCGCCTCGGCCCCAGTGGGGAGCCCCACCAAGTACGCCCTGGAGAGGGGGGCCAAGGCCGCCAGCCTCCCCGAGGTGCGGGAGAGCACTGAGGAGCTCAGGTTCGGCCTCCTCTGCTCCGGCTACTTCTGCTCCGAGAAGTACCAGCTCTCCGGCAAGGGCCTCATCCCCATCGTGGGAGGGTTCTATCCTGACAAGCCAAACACGGTCAAGCTCTTCTCCAAGAAAAGGCCCTACAAGCACCTGATCTGGCTCAAGTCCTTCAGCGACCCCCAGGACAGCGACGTGATCGTCAAGTTCAACCTGGAGCGCTTCGAGCGAGTGATCAAGGCGGAGGTAGTCTCTGTCTACTCCCGCAGGCCCCTCTACGAGGCCCAGTGCAAGGGCTGCGGCCCCAAGGGGATAGGGGCAGCGGTCTACGACGCCTTCAAGCCAGGGACCCAGCTCTACCAGGCGGTCGTGGCCGAGCGGGAGGCCCATCTCAAGCGCCTGGAGGCCCAGGCCGGCCTGAGCAGGGAGGACGTGGAGGCCATCGCCAAGGCCGTGTCCGGGGCCCAGGCCCAGAAAAAAGAGGAGGCCCCTTCCGTCTCCTCCGACGTGGACAAGCCCCAGTACAGCGCGGCCGAGAATCCGGACAATTTCGCCCTGGTGATCGGGATCCAGAGGTACTCGGACCTCCCGGAGGCCCAGTTCGCGGAGAGAGACGCCGAGGCGGTCAAGGAGCACCTCCTGGCCCTGGGCTTTCCGCGCCGGAACATCATCCTTCTCACCGGGGAGAAGGCCGGGAGGGCTGGAATCGAGAAATACCTGGAACGCTGGCTTCCCAGGAACCTAAGCGAGAACAGCCGCCTCTTCTTCTACTTCTCGGGCCACGGAGCGCCGGACGCCAAGTCCGGGGAGGCCTACCTCGTGCCCTGGGACGGGGACCCCAACTTCCTGGAGACCACCGGCTACTCGATCAAGAGGCTCTACCAGATGCTGGGGACCCTCAAGGCCAAGGAGGTCATCGTCGCCATGGACGCCTGCTTCTCAGGGGCAGGGGGCCGCTCGGTCCTGGCCAAGGGGGTGCGCCCCTTGGTCACCAAGATCGAGTCCCTGGCCCCGGAAGGGGGAAATATCCTCTCCTTCTCGGCCTCTGCGGCCAGCGAGATCTCGGGCACTGTCGAGGACCAGGGCCACGGGGCCTTCACCTACTATTTCCTCAAGGGCCTCTCCGGCGCGGCCCAGGACCCCTCGGGCCGGGTCACGGTCAAGGCCCTCTACGACTACCTCCTCCCAAAGGTCCAGGACGAGGCTCGGCGGCAGAACAGGGACCAGACCCCCCAGCTCATGCCGGCCTCCCTGGGCGAGATGGCGGGCCTGATCCTGAGATAGCAGGGAATCAGCCGAATAATTTATTCAGGAGTCGCTCGCGAGACATTTCCTGATGTTCCGCGACATCGGAAAGGATGGCGGCAAGGGTTCCAACTTTGAGAGGGGAATGATCGGGAATGGTGATATGGTGCTGGGACGGCTTGGCGCAGGTTAAACGGATATGGCTTCCCGTTTGGCGCGTCATTACGTATCCCAAGCGGCGCAGAGCCTTTACAAGTTCCCGACCGGAGAGGGACCGGGGGAGTTTCACGCCGTGATGATTTCTTCGCGAACAAAATGAAGCCGAATGATCTTGGGAACGAGCCCTTTCTCAAAGTGACACTTGACCGCATCGCGAATCCGCTTATGCAAGCTTTTCATATCCTCGGCTTCCGTAAAAATGGATTCGCCTAATGCCCTTGCCGTGTAGCCGCCCTCCGGGGCTTCCTCAACCATGAAAATCAATTCGCTCATATCAGGCCTCCATTCAAAGTTTAGCAGGGCCAAGGCTGTTTTTCAAGGGAAGTTTTTCGCGCAGGGGGGCAGCCAGCCCTGACGAATCGGCGGCGCAAGACCAGGAGCCTCTACGCTACCTCCTCCCCCAGGGTCCAGGACGAGGCGCGGCGGCAGAACAGAGGGACCAGACCCCCCGGCTCATGCCGGACTCCCTGGGCGAACTGGGAGGGCTGCTTCTCAGGTAGGACCGGCCGCTACTTGGCCGAGAGGTTGAAGACTCCCTCCCAGTCCTCGGCGGGGGGGATGGCCGCGTAGTCCTGGGAGGTCTTGAGGTAGAGGTCGCTGGGCCCGTCCTCCGGGAAGATCTTGAGCGCCTCCTTGAAGCAGAGGATGGCCTGCTCGAAGTCCCTCTTGTAGTAATGCTCCAGTCCCTTCTCGTAGAAGGGCAGGGCCAGCTTCCATTCCTCGGAGAGCTCCCCCCTGCGGGCCAGGAGGTTGTAGACCTTGATCGGCACGGCCTTTCCCACCACCCTCACCCGCCCCAGCTCCCGGGCCTCCACCACCCCTCGGGCCAGGCCGTAGGTCGCCTCGCTGGCCATGATGAAGGTGCCGAAGAACTTGTTGGCCCCCTCGAGGCGGGAGGCGAGGTTGACGTCGTCTCCCAGGACCGAGTAGTCGAAGCGCTGGTCCGAGCCCATGTTCCCCACGATGCAGTCCCCGGTGTTCAAGCCGGTGCGCAGCCGGATGGGATGGTACTTCCTGCCCGCGGCCTCGGCCTCCCGGCGCCACTCCTCGTTCAAGCCCCCGAGGCGCTCGTGCATCTCGAGCACGGCCAGGCAGGCGTTTTGGGCGTGCTCAGGGTCGTCCAGGGGGGCGTTCCAGTAGGCCATGATGCAGTCCCCGATGTACTTGTCTATGGTGGCCTTGTGCTTGAGGAGGATGTCCGTCATGGGGGTGAGGAAGCGGTTGAGGAAGCGGGTCAAGCCCTGGGGATCGTAGAACTCGCTGATGGTGGTGAAGCCCTGGATGTCGCAGAAGTGGAAGGTCATGCTCCTGAACTCCCCGCCCAGCCTGAGCTTCTCAGGATGCCGGGCGAGCTGCTCGACCAGGACAGGGGACATGTAGCGGCCGAAGGCCCCCTTGACATGGCGCTTCTCAGCCTCGGTCTTGAGGTAGCTGATCAGGGAGGAGGACATGTAGACCAAAAGGACGGCCAGGCACGGAAAGACCGGATCCAGGAGATAGCTCCAGGAGGCGAAGGCGTGCCAGGAGAGGGCCAGGGCAGTCCCGATCCCGGCCAGGGCCAGGGGGGCGCACCAGGCCGCCCCCAGCCTGGGCAGCAGGATCAGGAGCCCAAGGCCCAGGAGGAGCATGTAGAGGACCTCGGCCCCCAGGGCCCAGTCCGGACGCCTGAGGAAGCTCCCCAGCAGGATCTGCTCCGCCACGTTGGCGTGGACCTCCACCCCCGCCGCCGCCGGGTTCAAGGGGGTGGCGCGAAGGTCCTTTAAGCCCGCGGCGCTGGTCCCCACGAAGGCGATCGCGCCCTCCAGTCTCCCACGATCGAAGCCCCTCTCGAAGACCTTCCAGGCCGGCAGGGTGCGCTCAGGCGCGCTTCCCGTGTAATAAAGCCAGAGCCGGCCCTTCGCGTCGGTCGGCGCCACGTAGGAGCCGATCTTGACGCGGCTGATCCCGGTGTGGGCCCCGAAGCTCGTCTCCCCGCTGGCCCCCGAGGACTTGACCGAGTAGCCGGAGGCTCCCTGGGCCACGCGCAGGGCCTCGGGAGCCAGGGCGGGGAGCAGGGCCTCTCCCCGCCTGAAGAGCAGGGGAGCCCTTCGGATGATCCCGTCGCGCTCGGGCAGGAAGCCGAAACCCCCGTTCCCGGAGGCCGCCCTCTCGATAGCCGGAAGGTTGGCCACGGCCCCGGGGTAGCCGTCGAGATAAGCCAGCGGCCCGTCCCCGGCGAAGGCGAAGCTCGCCTTGGAAAGCGGGAAAACTTCATTGGGCTCCCCGGTCAGGACAAAGCCGGTCACGACCCTGGCCTCGGCGATCGCGCGGGCCAGTATCTGGTCGTGGTCCGGGAGACGCCGGGTCCTGCCCTTTAGGTCCTGGAGCTCGGGCGTGTCCGGCCAGAGGGAGAGGATGCGCGCCGGGGAGGTGCGGTCAGGCTCGGCGAAAACCGCGTCGAAGGCGATGGCCGAGGCCCCCAGCTCCTGGAGCCTCCTCACCAGGCGCGCGACCAGGGTCCTGGGCCAAGGCCACTGCCCCAGGCGAGCGAGGGTCTCGTCGTCTATGTCCACGACGCGCACCGGGACCGGCTCGTAGGCCCTGGGCCTCAAGGCCTGGAGGGTGTCGAAGGCCTTGTGCTGGATCCACTCGGCCCAGCCCCATTCGGCCACGCGCATCCAGACGACGAAGAACAGCAAAAGCAGGGGAAAGACGAGATGGGCCCAGCGGAGGAGGACAGCGCGGGCCTTCCTGAGCCACCCAACCCCTGCTTGATCCATGGTCGAGAGCCATTCTTCCTCTTTTTAACCTTGAATTCAAGATTGACATATTCGCCGACTATGTGCGAAGATGGGCCTTCATGAGGAATTTCATGGCAGCCCCAGGACCCAGGGCCCGACAGCTCCTGCCGTCGCGCCTTCTTGCCGTGGCCTGCCTTGCCTTCTCCATGCTCCCCATGGCCCTCTCAGCCCAGGAATACGAGAAGGTGACCGAGACGGCGGAGGAGGCCAAGAAGCTCCGGGAGGCTGAGGGGGGGGAGGTCACCTACGAGCAGGTCCTCTCGGACCCGGACAACATAGACTTGAACTACCGCTACGCCAGATCCCAGGTCCGCAGGGGAAACGTCAAGGCCGCGGCCGCGACCCTGGAGCGAATCCTCATGGTGAACCCCAACCTTCCCAGGATCCGCCTCTTCTACGCGGTCGTGCTCTTCCGCCTGGACAACCTGGCCGAGGCAAAGCGCGAGCTGGAGATCCTCAAAAGCGCCGGAGGCCCTCCCGCGATCCTGGCCGAGGCCGACGCCTACCTGCGCCTGATCGTAAAGCGCCAGAAGCGGACCTTGCTCTCGGGCCGGCTGAGCCTGGGCTTCGAGTACAACACCAACCGCAACGCCTCCCCCTCCTCGGGCCAGAGGCTCTTTTTGGACACCCCCCTCACCCTCACAGGTTCATCCAGGAGGCAGGACGACACCAACCTCATCTTCATCGGCAACCTGGAGGCGCGCCATGACCTGGGAACCCAGGCCGGGCACCAGGTCTTCGGGGGGTTCACCTACTACCGGGCGGAGCAGACCCTGGTGGACGCCCTGGATCTCCAGGCCTACTCCCTGCGCGGAGGCGGGGTCTTGAAGACCCCCCTGGCCGAGATCACCCCCACCCTGATCTTCGACCACGTCCTGCTCTCCCAGAGCACCTACCTCAGGAACCGCGGAGCCGGCCTCAGGCTCGAGCGGAGAGCGGGCAGGAAGGCGACCCTCTTCGCCGAGCTCAAGGACGTGTTCCAGGACTACGTGGGCACCAGGAACGTGCCGGTCGCCCCGGAGAGGACCGGGATCCAGCTCGACGCC
>CAYLZQ010000041.1:0-7068 GCA_964388045.1 uncultured Elusimicrobia bacterium
CATGGACACCTACTCCATAACCATCGGCTACTCCTGCCTGGGCGTGGTCACGGGCAAGCCCATCGAGCTGGGCGGCTCTTTGGGGCGGCGCGAGGCCACGGGCCGCGGCGTGTTCTACGTGACCCGCGAGCTCTCCAACGTCAAGGGCTTCGACCTGCGCAAGGCCCCGGTCGCCATCCAGGGCTTCGGCAACGTGGGGGCCAACGCGGCCAAGGTCTTCGTCGAGCACGGCTGCAAGGTGGTCGGGGTGGGCGACGTGGGCGGGGGGCTCCATGACCCCAAGGGCCTCGACCTCGACGACATCATGGCCTACCGCCAGGCCCACGACACGATCGCGGGCTACCCCAAGGCCGACCACGTCCCGGTGGAGAGGTTCCTGGAGGTCCCCTGCGAGATCCTGATCCCGGCCGCGATGGAGAACCAGATCACCCACGAGAACGCCCCCAGGATCAAGGCCAAGTACATCATCGAGGGGGCCAACGGCCCCACCACCATCGAGGCGGACCGGATCCTCAACCAGCGGGGGATCGTCGTGGTCCCGGACATCCTGGCCAACGCCGGAGGGGTCACGGTCAGCTACTTCGAGTGGGTCCAGGACCTCCAGGCCTACTTCTGGAGCGAGAAAGACATCAATGCCCGCCTCCAGGACATCATCGTCCGGGCCTTCCGCGAGGTCTACGAGCTCTCCCAGAGGGAGAGGGCGGACATGCGCCTGGCCGCCTTCATGGTGGGGCTGGGGCGCCTGGCCAAGGCCGTGCGCATCCGAGGAATGTTCCCGTGATGCCCGAGGTGAAACCGAGGGCTGCGGGCAGCGCGGCCGTTTCGTTTATTTAGGGCTCGTTAAGAAATAACTCGTTGCTCCTTCATGAAACGGACTCGCAGGGCGGGCGCTTCGCGCCCGCCCTGCGTTCTTATAGCCCCCAACGCCTTCAAGGCAAGCCTCACTGTCCTTGAGGCAGCGGCAGCCCTGGAGGAGGGGGTCCGCGCGGCCCTGCCTGGAGTCCAGACCCGCCTGCTTCCCCTCTCGGACGGCGGAGACGGCCTGATAGAGGCCCTGCTCTCGGCCAGGGGCGGGCGCAGGATAGCGGCTTGGGTCCGAGGGCCCCTGGGAGAGAGGCGCAGGGCCCATTTCGCCCTGCTCAGGGGCAAGACCGCGGTCGTGGAGATGGCCCGGGCCTCTGGCCTGGCCCTGGTCCCTCCCTCCCGGCGCGACCCCCTTAGGGCCACCTCCTACGGGACAGGCCAGCTCATCAAGGCGGCCCTGAAATCAGGGGCCAGGACCATCCTGGTGGGCATGGGAGGCAGCGCCACCAACGACGGGGGCTCCGGGATGGCCCAGGCCCTGGGCTGGAGTCTCCTGGACGACAAGGGCCGTGAGCTCGAGCCCGGGGCAGGGGCTCTCCTCAAGCTCTCACGCATCGAGAGGGGCTCTGCAAGGCCGCTCAAGGGGGCGCGCGTGATCGCGGTCTCGGACGTGACCAACCCCCTCCTCGGGCCCGAGGGCTCGGCTCGGGTCTACGGGCCCCAGAAGGGGGCTACCCCGGAGATGGTGGATCTCCTGGAGAGGGCCTTGGGCCGCTACGCCCGGATCCTGGCCAGGGATCTCCATGTCCGAGTCGCTCGCCTGCCAGGGGCAGGAGCCGCCGGAGGCCTGGGAGCCGGGCTTGCGGCCTTCCTTGGAGCCAGGATCGTCCGGGGCTCCGAGTTCGTCCTCAGGGAGATAGGGGCCAGAAGCCTGCTCAGGGGGGTCCTGGCCGCTGTCACCGGCGAGGGCAGGCTTGACAAGACGAGCTTCTACGGCAAGGCCCCGATAGAGTTCTCGCGCCTGGCCAGGTCCCTGGCTGTTCCGGTCGCCGCCGTCTGCGGGAGCCTGGAGGAGGGGCTCACTCCCAGGCTCAGGGCCGCCGGGATACTCTCAATCGCCACTCTCCCGGAGGCCGGGGCTCCAGCGGACTCCATGGCCCGCGCCGCGGCCTGGGCAGCCGGGGCCGCGGCTCTCGCTGTCAAGCGCCTGCTCTTGGCCTGCGCGTTCTTGGGCTTCTGGGCCTGGGCCGGCGCCGTCTCCCCTGCCGAGCTCTCGGAGGTGGACCGCCTCTACTTCCACCGGGAGCAGGGCCAAAACCTCGAGGAGAGCCTCTCGCTCCTCGAGGGCCTGCTCTCCCAGGAGCCCAGGAGCGCGGCCCTCCTCTGGCGCCAGGGAAGGTCCCTGGTGCGCCTGGGAGAGAGGCTCAAGGCCAGGAAGGAGAGGCTCTCCGCTTTCGAGAGAGCAGAGGAGTCCCTGCGCCTGGCCTCGGCCCTGGACCCCAGGGAGGCGGAGGCCCGTTTCTGGCTCGGGGTGGCCATGGGGCGCCGGGGCCAGACCCGGGGGATCCTGAGGTCCCTCTTCCTGGTCGGGCCCATCCGACGGGAGATGCGCGCGGCCTTGAGCCTCGACCCAGGCCACGGCGGGGCCCACCATGTCCTGGGCGAGATATACCTCCAGCTCCCCGGCTTCGCGGGCGGGGACAAGAAGGCGGGAGCCCGGGAGCTGGAGGAGGCCGTGAGGCTCAGCCCGAACTACACCGCCAACTACCCCACACTGGCCGAGGCCTACCTGGCCCTGGGGGAGAGGGAAAAGGCCGTGGCTGTCCTCAGGAAGGTCTCAGAGGTACGGGAGCCCTCGGATCCTGCTGAGTATCCGGACAACCTCAGGGAGGCCCGGGAGCTCCTGAAGAGGCTGGGGGCCGAGGCTGCCCCGTAGGCGTGGTTGGGGGCTTTGCGAAAGGCAGGGGAAGGCCGGGCGGCCGTGCATATTGCCGGCCGCGGCGTCAGGCCCGGATTTCTGGGTCTTGACAGGTTCCAGGACTCCGGCTAAGCTGGGACCGGAGGCTCGGGAGATGATCGCCCTCGCGGAGGCCGGGGAGCTTAAGGGGCGGCGCGTCCTCATCAGCGGCGGGGGATCTGGCTTCGGGAGGGCGATGGCGATCGCCTTCTCCGCGGAGGGGGCTCTTGTCGCGGTCGGCGGAAGGCGCCTGGATAGGCTCGAGGAGACCTCCCGGGCCTCGGGGGGGAAGGTCTGGGGAATCCCGGCGGACGTCCGCGACCCCGCCCAGGTCTCGCGGCTCTTTGGTCTCCTCCGGGAGCGGTGGCGGGGCCTCGACGTCCTGGTCAACAACGCCGCGGTCCTCGAGCCCGCGGCCTTGGCAGGATGCCCTCTCGACTCCTGGCAGGCAGTCCTCGCCACGAACCTCACGGGACCTTTCCTCATGACCCAGGCGGCGCTTGCCCTCATGGGCCCGGGGGCCAGGATCGTCAACGTCACCTCGGGCCTGGGATTCTTCCCGATGGCTCCCTACGGGGCCTACTGCGTCACAAAGGCGGGCCTCAACATGCTCTCGAGGGTCCTCGCCCTCGAGCTCGACGAGCGGGGGATCCTCGTCAACACGGTGGACCCCGGCGTGGGGCGCACCGAGATGAACCCGGAGGCGCAGGAACCCCCGGAGAAGGTGGTCCCCATCGTGAGAACCCTCGCGGCCCTTCCTCCCGGCAGCCCCACGGGCCGGTTCTTCAAGAAGTCCGGAGAGGAGATTCCAGTGTAGAAGACTCGGCGCCAAGTCCGCGTCGGCTCTTCCGACGCGGCCAAGAGTTTTCCAAACGAGGAGAAGAAGGAGGTGAGGCCCGCCTTGTTCGTTTCTCCTAGGCTTTTGAGCGCCCCGCCCAGGAAAGCCGGGGAGCCCGAGACGACCGTAAGCCTCCGGACCTGACCGCTTCGAGGGGCTCCCGCAGAGCCTGTTCGATTCCCGAGACCGTCTCCGCCCCAAGGAGGTCCCGGGAGCGGGAAAGCCTTGCGAGCCCCTTCTCCAAGAGCTCCGCCGCCCCCCCGCGCGCATCAGGCTCAAGCTCCAGCTTGTGGAAGGCGGCCGCGATCTGGATGATCCCCTGCAGGCAGGTCCGCCAGGGCTCCCGCTCCTTTCTCCACCGGCCCTCCAGGAACTCGTGGCAGTCGAAGTAGAGGCCTTGGTTGAAGAGAAGCTCCCCGATGGCAAGGGCCCTTTCGCGCTCCCCGAGCGCCGCGACCTCAGGGACGGAGGCCAGGACCCGCCGATAGCGGGGGGCGCGGTCGCGGAGGTAGGGGCGAAACGCCGAGAGCCCCTCTTTGACTGCCAGAGACTCCGTTCCTGCGGCGGCAAACAGCCCGCTTTGCTCCAGAGCTCCGCGCAGCGCTTGAGCGACCCGGAGAGGCCCCTCGCTCTGGGCACAGGCCAGGACCCAGTCGAAAGAGGAAGAGACACTCGGGTTTTCCAGCCCGAGGCAGAAGAGGCGGTAGAGCCCGTCTCGGACCTGGACAGGGACCAAGCCGCGCTTACCTCTCCCGAGGGGGGAGTTTCCTCACCAGCACGCAGAGCTTCCCCTCCGTCGAGTTCCCCTCCGCCCGTGTCGTGAGCGCAGGGAGGAAGAGGACGGCCGCGAGAAAAGCGCGATTCATGTTCTTTTGCGAGATTAGGATATTTCTTCCGGCCAAGTCAAAAGAGGGGCGCACTCCCCCTGGGGGCTGAGGCTGCCCCGTAGGCGTGGTTGGAAGCTTTGCGAAAGGCAGGGGAAGGGCCGGGCATAAACAGAAACTCGCCTAGAGGCCTGTCGTCCTCTTCAAGCAACGGGGCCGGCATCCTTCTATTGCGATATAGTAGGCTAGGCTTTTGTCCTTCGGTGGCTTTTCATAGAAGTGGCCTAATCGAGCGGCCTTCATGCACCTTTCTGCTTCCTCAGCCTCAACCCATCCCTTGGGAGGAGTCAAGGCTTGGCTGGTCTTGGAGCTTCCGGCCTTGGGAATTTCCTTTTGAGTAAGAGCTGGGGTTACTTCCCGGGGATCCTTTTGAGGCTTGTCCTGCGTCTGCTCCAGGAGATCGGTCGGCGGGCGGTACGATTCAAGCACAGAATTCCTGGTCCCCTGACCCTGAACACCTATGGTTTGTACGGGCGACCCCGTGGCGCCGGTCCCAAGCGACTGAGCGCTGCCAGGCCCTCCGGAAGTCGGCGTCCCTGATCCGGCCTGCTTTTCACCACTGGAACCTCCCTCCAAATCTTGTGGCGGTTGCTGCGTGGCCGTCTCTTTAAGTGATTGGACATCTTCCGGCAGTCCTGCGCCGGTGCCAGGCGGGAGGGGGGCTGCCACGCGGCTCGTCAAAATTGACACCAAGACCGCAAGCCCTGCTCCCAGAGACTTAGCCTTTGGCCGCTTGCCCCTCAGGTTCATCCAGGTCATCTCCTAACAGTCTGCATGAGTCAACCGTACTTATTTCCCCCCTGCAAGAAGCTTCTTCAAGAAATCAAGGTAATCAGGGGGGTGATACTCTCTTTGTCCAGGCCGGCAGCTTTTCTCTTTATCTTCAAATGCGTCCATGATGATTTGGAGAAGCATTGGCGCTGATGGAGGCTGAGTGAGAGTCGGCGCATCAGGAGGCGGCTTTGGCTTCTTGGTCAGGAAGAGAAGAATGGCATGGGCGACATCAGCAGGGTTTAGCACCATATTCATGAGCTCTTCTTTTCTCAGGCCCAATTGTTGGGCTAGCGCATCCCAATTCACGGCGTCATCAGGAACATCCTTTCTAGGGTCGACCAGCTGGATAGGCACCCATGGCTCAGCAGGCTTTCCTGTCGGAGGTGGAAAAACGGGATCCCCTTGAGTGCCTATGACGACGTAGGGCGGATGGGGGTCTTCCTCTATCTCATCGCGGCCCCAAAGAAGCTTCCTGACAGTGCTTGAGGGCTGCAGCTCATACATCCACTTGCCGCCGAACAGCCTGATCAATAAGCCGGGCAGGATCGTCAAGTCCGCAAATTGCAACCATTCGGTTCCTGCCGCCCCTGGGATCGGCGGGTTGAGAAAAACGATCTGAGACCGTTGTTGCCATGATCCTGTGGCATAATCGCGCATGGCCAAATTCAGAGGGTCGCATCCCTTGCTGTGGCCCACCACCAACAAAGGGCCTTTCGTGCATCCGGCCACCTGCTCGAGACACTTGCTCACCAGGTCGTAGGCGTTGCTGAGGGAAGCCGTTCCAGGGCGGATCGCGCAAAAGTTCCAGCCCAAATCCTGGCACATTTGGAGCAGCGCCCCTTCTTCTCCAGCGCCCGGAGCTGCGCCGCTCACAAAGACGAAGGTTGGCTTTTGCGGGTCCGTGCAATAACACTTGCATCTTTCATCGTCGCACTTCGTGAAAGCTGGCGCTGCCTGCTGCATCGGCTGAGTCTGGGAAGTGGGGGCGGCAAGCTCCTGCAGGGGCGCCTGAGAGCCCTCCTGCCCAGCCGGAATGCAGCAGGGGCACTCTTTGTCAGAGGACTCAACGAGAGGGAAAGAGGGCTCAGCCAGGACTGCGCAGAGAAGCCAGGCGCAGGGAATGCTCAAAATCTTGGGCCACGAAGGCGCACGCGGCATTTTTAGACTTCTTCCCTAGATCAGGTAACTGCCCAGGTCCCTCGCGCTCCTTTTGCAGACGGTCTACAGTGCCAAGCATTTAGAGCTGCAGGACTCACTCCAGGACCGAGTGGCTCAGGGAGACTCCCAGCGTAGCTCTGGATAACCTCCTCGAGCCCCGTCGCCTGAGATATGCTGAAAGTGTAACAGGGGTTCTAGGTGCTGTCAAGGGTCAGTAACGAAGTTGTCAATAACGAATTGAAAGTGCACAGAAGCATAGGTTTATGGCGGGATCTAGACTCGTCTCAAGAGAGCCTAAACGGGGGCTGCTCTTGTGCGAGATCCCTGCCAGGCTACTCCCTGGCCTCCGCGGAGACGAGCTCGACCATCACGCCGTTTGAGACCCTGTAGGCCGTCCGGGTGACCTTCTTGTTGATGAGATTTCCTGGCGGGATTTTGACCTCCCCGCCTTGGGAGAGGGCAAAGGGGAGGGTTCCTTGGAGGGCCTCCAATGCCTTTACCCGCCAGCGGCCGCTCTGGCTTTTGAGGAGGGTGAGAAGAGTCTTTCCTCCCCCGGACCAGTCCTGGCCCGAAGCGGCCTTCAGCGAGCGCTCCCAGGAGGCTGTGACAAAGGCGAGGTTTCCATCCGGGCTTGTCTCCGTGGTTTCGAGGCT
>CAYLZQ010000041.1:7078-9539 GCA_964388045.1 uncultured Elusimicrobia bacterium
CTTTTGAAAGTCGATCGACTGGAAGTTGGCCCAGTCGGCCTCCACGGACTCAAGGAAGGCGGAGAGCCCCCCGGGGCCCGAGAAGCCTGGATCGAGGAGCCCGAGGAGCTTCCCAGGATTTCGGTTCTTAAAGGCTTCGAAGATGCTCCTTGCCCCCTCCTCAGGGCTGGCCGCTGGAGAAAGGTCCTTGGCTAACGCCTCTTTCGCCGCCCTGGCCCCGGCCGCTGCCATGAGATCCTGGGAGGGCTCGGCTCTGGGGCCCAGATTTTCGGAGGCAAGGGGAGGCCTGGCCGGCCATGAAGGCGCCAGGGCCGGAGTATAGCCTTGCCGGGCCTTCGCCTCGAGGGAAGGGGAGGCGAGCGGCTTTCCCTCCTTGTCATAGGCGGCGCAGGCCTTTTCTCCGGCGAGGTTGAATTTCCGGTCGAGCCGGCAGACCACTTTTCCCTCCTCCTGATGGAAGGTCTGGAGGTAGCCGTCAGGGCTTGGGACGATCTCAGCCTCGAGCCTTCCCGAGGGATCGCGAGTTTCAGATTTGGCAAGGTTTCCTGCCTTGTCTCTTGTCTCCCGCAGCCTTCGGCCAGTCTCGAAAAGCTGGGTGAGGTACTGGGCCCCGCCGTTCCTGAGGGAACTGACGGAGGTGTGGGAGCGGGGTTTCCCATCGGCGGCGAAGTCCATGAACTCGGTTGTCTCGCCACGGGGGTTTCTGCGCGAGACGACCTTGTTCTTGGTCTTCTCGTCCACCGTCGTCGCGAGCGACCAGCCGTCCCTGAGGAACTTGACCAGGGTGAGCAGGCTTGAGCCATCGGCTGCCCGCGACTCGATGCGGTGCGCCCTTCCCTTCCTGTCTCGTTGTTCGAGGATGTTCGAGCCGTCAGGCTTGGTTGTCGCGTAGACGGAGGTCCCATCCTCGGCGTGCCTGACCTTGGTCTCGGCCTCAAGCTTCCCGTCCATGGTGGTCTTGACGGCCTGGGTCTTTCCGTCCTCCCCCTTCTCCTCGACGACCATGCCCTCTTGGCTCCTGGTGATCCAGTTTCTCCCGCCGTCAGGCCTCCGGCTTACGGCCGTGCGGGCAGTCTCTTTTTCGTTCTGATCCAGAAAGACAAGGCTTGTGGTCTCGCCCTCCGGGTCCTTGTTTTCGATCATGGAAGTCCTGTCGGCGAGGTTGAGGGTCTTGTGGACGCAGTTTTCTTGAGCGTCGCAGGTGATCGTGGTCCGGGAGGCTTCCTTTCCCGCCTCATCCAGTCGTGAGACGCTCCGGGGCCTTCCCCTCGGGTCTGTCCTCATCACGCTCTGAGTTCCGTCTGGAAAATAACTGTGCTGCTCGAAACCCTCTGGGAGCTCCGTGACGGTAAAGACGACTCCATCCCTCAAGTTGACCCTGACCCCGTCGCACTCGCCCATGCTCCTTCCGTAGCAGGGGAACTCGGGGGCCTCCCTTTCCATCTCAGGCTCCTCAAGGGCGTCCAGGAAAGAGCCGCATTGGGCCGGGTCGAGGCTCTTGAGGCCGGCGTCGAAGAGGGCATCGATCGGCGCCAGCGTGGAGGCCCCTCTTTTTTCAGCGGCCCTGGAGGGAACCCGCGTCTTTAGGTCCTGGACCTTGGCATCCGTCCCAAGCGCCCCCGGCTGGGCCCAGGCCTGGCCTGCCGTGGAGATGGCGAAGAGAATGGCAATGGCTTTCGCTGTCACTGGGCCTTCTCCAGCTCCGCAAGGAGCTTCTTTTGCTTTTCATCAAGCTTCAAGCGCAAAAGGGGCCTTCGAAGGGCCTTTTGGAAATTTTCCTTCTCCCCAGCATCCAGGGACTTGGTCCTTGCCCTGGCGGCCTTAAGGAGGGTGGGATAGAAGCCGGGCTTGACCAGGGCGAGGCCACCCAGCACCTCTATGGCCAGGCGCTCGGGAGCGCCCTTTGAGAGCTCCCCTTCCCCTCCGGCCTCGCAGCTCTCAAGGCATACGGCCCTCGAGGCCTCGAGGGGCTCCTCAACCTCGGGGACAAGGCTCATCCCCTTCTCGAGATAACCGCAGGTCTTTTGGCAAAGCTCGGGGTTTTCAGGAGGGACCTTGGCGAGCCTTTCCTGATAGTCCGCGAGGGCCTTCCTGCTCTCCTCCTCTTCCCTGGCCTCTGCCTGGGAGGCGAATTGGCCCCAGGTGAGCCAAAGCCTCTCGGAAATTCCCTCGGCAAGCTCTGGCTCCGGGAGGCCTGGCCAGCCCTCCTTGAGGGGGGAGAGGGGGTGGGCTTGGGCCAGCCTAGTTTCCCCGGCCTGGGCGAGAGCCGCCTGGGCGCAGTCGAGGTTTTGCTCAGCGATTTTTTCGGGCGTTATCCCTGGGCTGTCCTTGAGTGTGTCGAGGAGTGAAGAAAGCGAGGACTTGTGCCTGAGCCCCTCCACTGCCTTTGGGCCGTCATAAGCAAGGGCCCCTGCTGAAACCTTCTTGAGGCAATTGCTTGAAGCCTCCTCAGGGGCTTTCC
>CAYLZQ010000042.1:0-9463 GCA_964388045.1 uncultured Elusimicrobia bacterium
TTCCACGCGGGGCTTCTGGCGGGGGTCCAGGCCGATGGCGCCGGCAAAGTCTTCAAGGGCCTGCTGGAGTCTTCCCGCCGCAAGATGGCAGGACCCGCGGAGCACCAGGGCCTCGGCTGAATCCGGTTTTTGTCCGAGGGCCTCGTTCAAGTCAGCCAGGGCGCCCTCGCAGTCGCCTTGGCGCAGCCTCGCCGAGGCGCGGCAGAGCCTGGCTGAGAAGTGCCCGGGATCGAGCTTGAGGGCCTCGTCGTATTCCTCCAGCGCCTCCTTGAGTTGGCCGGCGTCATCCAGGGCCTTGCCCAGGTTGTAGCGGATCGGCGCGTGGATGGGGAGGTAAAGCCTGGCCAGCTTGAAGCTGGCCAGGGCTTCCTCCATGCGGCCCAACTGGGCGAGGCAAAACCCCTTAAGGTTGAAGGCAGCGGCGCTCTCAGGCTCCAGGGCGAGGGCCTGGTCGCAGAGGGCCGCGGCTTCCTGGAGGCGGCCGGAATCAGCGAGGGCCTCGGCGCGAGTCAAAATCTCAAGGGAGGATTCGCCCATCAAGGCTCAACTGGGCCCTTTCTTCCTCAGCTTCCTGGCGCTGGAGTCGGTGAGGATGAACTTGACGCGACGCCTCTCGATAAGGCGGTGCACCTCTCCGCTGGGGGAGCAAGCAATCTGGAATACATAACTCCATTTTATATATATTTTTCTTAAATTATAATATAATATAATTTAGTGAAATGAATATCAATCGAGTTTCCGCCCTCCTGCGCAGGCACGGCCTGGCCCTATTCACCCCGGGGGATCTCGCGATCTTTTTGCCGCAAGAAGACCGGCGCCTCGTGCTCCTAGAACTCCACCAGTGGTCCCGAAAAGGCTGGGTCGCCCGCCTCAAGCGCGGCCTCTACGAGCTGGCCTACCCGGAGCCTGCCGTCCTTCCAGATTTCCACGTGGCCAACCGCCTCTACCAGCCTTCTTATGTCTCCCTGGATGCGGCCTTGTCCCATTATCAGCTCATCCCGGAGACCGCCGCCCAGGTGACTTCTGTGACGCCGAAACCCACCAGGCGTTTTAGCAACCGCCACGGCTTGTTTCTCTATTTCTCGGTTCGGCCGCAGGCTTTCACGGGATACGGCTTGGCCGCCATGCAGGGAGCGAAGATTCTGATCGCGGAGCCCGAGAAGGCGGTGGCGGACCGCCTCTACGCGGCCTTAAGGCGCGGGGAAGGCCTTGAGCCCGCGGAGCGTTGGGACCGCGAAGGCCTTCGCAGGCTCGACCGGCGCAAACTCAAGGCCTATGCGGCGCTTTACGGTCCTGCCGGCGCAAAGCTCGAGGAACGAATTCATGCTCTCCTACGATAGTCTTCTCGCCCACGCCAAGGAGCGGGGGCTGCCGGCGGGTAAGGCGCGGGGGCTGGTCAGGGAATACCTCCAGGTCTTGATCCTCAAGGCCCTCTACGGCCCGAGGCGGGCCTCGGGCCTCGTCTTTCTCGGAGGCACGGCCCTGCGCCTCGGCTACGGCCTGCCGCGCTTTTCCGAGGACCTTGATTTCGACGCGGAAAGCCTCTCCTTCCGCGAATGGCGGACCCTGCTCGAAGAGGCCGCCCATGCCCTTTCCATTTCGGGACTTTCATCCGAGCTTAGGAGCGCGGAGAAAGGCTCTCTCCTTTCCGGGGACCTGCGGTTTGAAGGTTTCCTTCAAGCCTATCGCCTCAGCGAGAGCCCCGGAGAAGAACTTCGAGTCAAGCTCGAGGCCAACCGTCCCCGCTATTCCCCGGCCGCCGAGCCGCGCGTCATCGCCGGGTTCGGGGAGATGTTCCCGGTCCCCTTCGCCGCGCCGGGCCTTGCCTTTTCCGAGAAGATCATGGCCTTGCTCAACCGCGAGCTCGGGCGTGACGTCTTCGACATTTTCTTCATGGCCGGCAAGAGCTGGGCGCCCGACCCCGGGCCCCTTTCGGTCCTGGGCGTCAAGGCGAGCCCTCGGGAGCTGATCCTGGGGCGCGTGGGCGCCTGGAAGCCCGCCCAACTCGCCGCGATGGCGCGGAAACTGGAGCCCTTCCTTTTCGAGCCCGCTCAGGCCGGCCTGGTCGCGCAGGCCCGCGAACTCCTCCCCGGAACGCTGGATTACCTGAAATAGGCTCCCAAGCCGCCCGCTCGGGGCCATACCCGCGGCCGTAATGGCGCCTCCCAGCACCGCCTTGATCCCCATCGCCTCAGCGGCCTGGAGGTCGATCAAGCCAAATTGGGAAAGCCCCCCTGCGGCCGATTAAGCCGCAGCGGAATAGAGGCCCATAAGTCGCTGGTAGAGGACCTCTGCTTTGGATGAGGCCTTCTCCAGCAGGGGCAGGCTCAGGTCTTGCGCCACTTCCAAGAGCACAAGGGCCTCTTGCCTGGGAAGCGAGGGAGAGGACTCGAGCAGCCCCAGGAGTTCCCGCGCCCTCTGCAGGCAACCGAGAACTTCAGGACCGCCTCCCTGTTGGGACAAATGCCGGACTCGCGCAAGCTCAGAGGCTATCATCCCGATCTGGGTCTTACAGGGCATGTTTCTAACCCTATCCGCGCTTAATCCCTTGTGGTAGATCATAAGGGCCCTACCCATCGCTCGACGGCTGCCCGGACCTTGGCGCGGATGGATTCCGACTGTATGTTCTGGTCCGCGTTTTCGTGGCTTGGGCGGATGTTGATCAGGGCCGTATAATCCAACCTGGAACCGGGCGGCCTTTTTGGGAAATAATTCGCGCCCAGATGTTCCGCTGGGCAGATCCATCTCCAAGGAGAAGCGCTTCCCCATCCGCGTGGAGCATTCCGCCTGCCGCCACGACCCCCCGCTCAACGTCGACGGCCAGTTTGATCATGTCCCCGAAGGTCTCTTCGGCAAGCTGGCCAATCTCCTCTGTGGTCATCGCGTTTGCGATCAGGCGAGCTTCTCCGGGCATCGGTAGATTCATTTTACCAAACGCGGGAAGGATTTGTCCCCCAAGGCTTTTCCTCGGCGCGGCGATCTGGGCGGGAAGGCCTTTATTCCATGCTCCAGGGCTGAGTCCGGTCATGCCATTGAGTCGGATCCGGCTCGCCCGGTTTTCCATGCTGTTTCAGGTATTCCCGGAAAGCGTCCCGCGGCCCGTTGTAGGGGTCGTGAGGAAGAACCCTGGCCTCATCCAGGGAAATCCCCAGCTCATCCATCCGGAGCAGGGCCTGGGCCAGGAAGAGGTTCGAGTTCCTGTAATGCCCAGTGCGCGGACTGATCGCGATCAGCCTGCCGTGGAAAACCACGGCCATCCCCGCGGCCGCCACGCGCCCGCCCGCGACATAGCTCGCATGGGAATAGTCGCTGCGCTCATAGTCGAGATAAAAACGGCCCTCCGGATCCATCACGAGAAGGTAGACGCCGTTGAGGGCTTCTTTGCCCTGAGCGTCATGGAGCAGCCCCTCGCGCACGGTGATCCGGTTCGCCGCGGCCTGCTCGGGGGTGAGATAGGTCATGGCGTAGCCCGTCAGGGTGGGCTTGCCCCCTTTTTCTTCTCCGGAGTAGCTCTGCGCCATGGAGAGGGTCAGGAACCGGGCGCTGGCGCCGATCCTCGTGGAGCGGCCGGCCTGGTCCGCGTCGCCCGTCCGCTCCCCGCCCCTCAGAGCGTCCTCTTGGGCCTTGCGGTCGATCTCGTCCTGGGCTTCCAGGAGCCTGTCCTTGGAAAGACGGGCCAACAGCTCCCGGAGCCTCGGGCGCTTCATGACCTCCTCGTAGAGGCCCTCCGCCCTGGCCTTGAGCTCGTCTCTTCCCGTCGGCGGCCGGGCTTCGCCGGCGGGAGGAGGCGAGGCAGGGGCGAGCGGCTCGCCTTTCACTGGTTCCGCGGTTTGCGGGGGCGCTCGCTCGCCCGTGGCTCCCTTGGGCTCGCCTGCTTCCAGCCGGCCTCTCCCTGAGCTCGCCCTGGTTCTCTTGTGCGCGATTTCATCAACAAGCTGGATCAGGATCAGGTCCCTGGCCGCCCCTGGGCCGCCCCCGCTCAGCTTCTTTCTCGCCCAAGTCATGAATTCGGATTTCAGCTTTCTCATGGCATCGGGAGACCCCTCTCCTTCCCTTCCTTCCAGGAGCCAGGTTCTTTTCAGGCGATCTCTATGGTCCGGACTCAATGTGCTTTGGTCAATGAGCCGCATCACCCTGTCGAAGGAGCGGGCGAGGCCCTCGTCTCCCAGCTCCATGATCCAGTCTATGTAGGCCTTTTTGAGCAGGCCGAGCGTTTCCACGGGAACGGCATGCTTCTTTGCCGCGCTCTGCTCAGTCGCTCCATCCCTGAAGAGTTCGAGCAGGATCTGCTTGCGCGGTTCGCTGATTTGAGTCTGATCGAGAATGTCCTCGAGCGGGACCTCTTTGGGCGGCCTGGCGCCGTTCTTTTCGGCAAGCTCCGCATATATTTGAAGATAAGTCTCGAATCGTCGGAGTATCTCGTTAACCCTTTGGCGGGTCATGCCGCGCTCTTTGGCGATATCCGCTTGAGTCCTTTCGCTTCCCTCTATGAAAACCTCTTTCAAGATGGCGAGCGCCGTCTCGTCGATCAGGCGGCCTCTCTTGCCTCCCAGGGCGTAGCGTTGAAGCGCTTTCTCCAGGCCCTGACGCTTTTGCGACGCCGCCTCCTTCTTGATCATCTCCCCTAGAACGCTTGAGTCTCCTCCCGGCTTCGTGTCTCCCAGGGGAACGTACATCTCCTCCGTGCCTGAAAGTGGCTGGTCCATGGAGATGCTTCTCTTCGCCTTGCGGATCTCCAGCAGCTCCTTGACCTCGGCGACGAGCTTATCGAGGGCCTCGCCGCGCTCTTTTGGAGGAAGCGCCTCCAGGCCAAGACCCCGTCCTTTCGCGATGTCTTTAGCGATTTCTTCGATGGCCTTTTGGGAGAGCCGCCCTGCCGCCACGGCGTCCTCATCCTGGATGAGCCTTGAGATCGCCTTTTCCAGCTCGGCCAGTCGGCGCTCCAAGGCGCTGGAACCCACGGTCGCCTTGATGGCCCACTCGACGGCATTCCCCCCAAAGGTTTGGAATTTCGCCCCGCCGGGATGGTCGGGGTCGTAGCGCCGAAGGGCATAGAGAAGCCCGGAGTATCCGGAACCCACAAGCGAATTCAACCGGTCATTTCTTTCATTTCCCGTCAGGCTTCCCTTCAAGAATTTTTTTGCGACCAACCTGAGCAGCCAGTCATACTCTTCAAGAACCCTCTTCTCCCTCTCGGTCGAGCCCTCCGGGCGTTTTACGCCCATGTCGGATTCGACCCGGTCCAGATTTTTATGAGCCGCCACGAGCTTGCTCCTCAGCTCCGAGATGATCCTGTCTTGATCCTTGCTCCTGGCCTCTTCCCTGGGCATGCCGGCCTTGGCCTTCTCAAGCTCGCTCAGGGCGGCTTTGAAATCATCTTCCGCTTTTCGGAGCTCCTGCCTGAGGGCCTCGACTCTCTCGGGAGCCAGTCCTGCGGGCATGGCCTGGGGCGGCGCTGCCTTCTCCTCCACAATTCGGCTCTCGATCTCAGCGAGTTCCTGCTCCAGCTTTTTGAGATTCCTTTCAAGGGTCGGGCGGCCCTCTCTGGAGGGATCTTGCAGGGCCCTGCGCGCGCCGGCGATTTCCTTTTCCAGGAACTCCTTCCTCTTGTTGAGCTTCCCAAGTTCCGGCTTGGGATGGAAGTCCAGGGGCTTGGCCTGGGGCCCTTGCCCTTTTGCGGAGCTTCCTTCCAAGGATTCCAGCAGCCTGGCCGCCTCCTCGATCAGGGCCGCCGCCTCCCTGTCCCCGGAGGCGAATGCCTCGAGCTCCTCGATGCTGTTCCTGAGCTTGAGCTGCTGCATGAAGATCGCGTCCTCGGAAGCGCCTTTGGCGCTCTTGAGCTTCTCAAGCCCCTCCTTGAGGGTCTTGAGCTCCGCTTTGGCCGCTTGGGCCACGAGCTTCCCCGCCTCCACAAGCAGGGCTTGGGCCTCCCTGTCACCGGGCGCAAGCTCAGCAAGCCTCGCGAGCTCCCTCTTGAGAGCGTCCTTCTGGTCAAGCACCTCGTTTCTTGAGGCGCCCTTCCTGATCAGTTTTTCCAGCCATTCCTTGGAACCGGCCGCCTCCTTCTTGGCCCTGGCCAGGAATGCCGCATGGTCCTTGGCTTGAGAGGTCAGGGCGATCAAATCCGGAGCCTTCGCCTCCTTGGGCTTGATGAGCTCCTGCCTCTTCTTTCGCGCCTCCGCCTCGGTCAACGGCTCGGGGCTCTCGCGGCCGGCCTGGATCGCCCAGTCCATGAGATCCAGGCTTTCCTCCAGCTTCCCTTCGTAATGCCGCAGCAGGTCTTTCAGGGCTTTCTCGAAATCAGCCTTTGAGCGATAGACCCTCTGCCGGCCCATGCTTTTCGCGTAGTCCTCGTAGGCTCTCGCGAGCGCGGCCTCATCCTTGAGATGGGCTTTGAGCGCCTCCACCAAGTTGGGGAGCCGCTCTGCCTCTTGCCTGGCCTGCCTCACCGCCGGGATTTCCCATACCTTGACGAGATTTCCATACTTTCTTTCAATGGCGGCCCGGCCCTGTTCCGGGGTCATTCTGAGAAGCCACGAGCGCTCGCCTCTGTAGATCTCCATGGCCAGCTCGGCCTTGGGCCCCCGGGGGAGCTCCGGGCTCCCGATGGGAGTGAGGTCCGGATTGACGCCAGCCCTACGCCGGCGCTCCTGCATCTCCTCTGCGATCATCCGTTCCCCGGCGAAGGCGCGCTCCTCAGAGTGCTGCGTCTGCTTCCCTTCATGGGCCCCCACGAGCCTTCCATGCACCTCGTGGCCGTAATCAAAGTCATGGACGAGCTCATGACCCAGGGTATCCACGAAGTCTGTGGTCGGGACGCCGGCGAAATCCTTGCTGAGGATGATCTCATTGGTCTTGTCGTTATAGGACCCGAAGGTGAGTCCGGCTTCGCCTTGGCTTTCTTCCCAGCGTATCCTCACCGTCGGGTCGCGGCTCGCCTGGTCCAGGGCTTCTTGAGCCTTCAGGAGCTTTTTCCTTGCAAGGGCGATTTTTTCCGGCGTGCCGTCTTTTTGGGCTTCTGCCAAGGTTTTTTGCGCGTCAAGGTGCTCCAGGCGGGCCTGGGCGTATGGTCCCAGGCCTTTCAGGATGTGCCTGAGCCTGGGGTTGTTCGCCGCGATGTCGATGAGGGTCTCGGTCATGAGCCTCAGCTTTTTTTTCATATAATCCGGGTCGGACTCCCTTCCCGGCGGAGCGGATCTCAAGGCTCTCCGGAGAGCATCCAGGCTCTCGAAGGGGACAGGCCTGCCCGTGAGCATGCTCTCCTTCGCTTGCTCCTTGAATGCCCCCAGGGCCTCTGCCATGATCCTAGGCCCTTCTCCCAGCTCCTTTCGCGATTCTCCCAGAGTCGCCCTGGCCCGTTGATAGGCGTCCTCGGGGATGGAGGAACGTTTTCCTTCCAGAGCCGAGTAAGCCTCCTCAATGGCAAGCGCCGCCTGCTCCCTGTCGTGACCGGCCTTCTTGCGATCCCCCATTTCTTCAGCCGCCTTGGCCGCTTCGACCAGGTTTCTAATGATCGTCGCCGTTCTCCCATCCTCAGGATGCGCCTGGATGAAATTCAAGTCTTCAGCCCTGAAACCCGGCGTTGTTTTCATCCGCATTCCATTGAGTTTCATCATCAGGTCCGAGAACTGGCCCTGTCCGGAGAACTCTTCGAATTTGAAGTCTAAATAGTCCCATTCCTGGATGGGATGGCCTGCGTCAAGCCTGGACTTGTTTGCTCCCGCTAGGTTGGTCAGAAGCAGAATGCCTTCCGGCGCGACCGCCTCTTTCACCGTCGCCAGCATCTCAGCAGTGCGCTCGGGACTGCTGAATTCGCTCCACCAAGCGTCGCTGAAATCAAAAACGCTGATGCTTAGATTGGAGTCTTTAATTGCTTTTGTGAGATCCTTCAATCCTTCCGAATTGTTGGTCAGATCCAAATGATAGGCTTTGATTTTATCCTGTTTCGCGAGATCCTGGAGTCGTCTGAAAAGGTTTCTGTCGTAGAGATAATTCGCCCCCTTAAAGGCGAAATCCTCGCCTTCGATTGCTTTAGGATCCTTGTGAAAGGAATCAAATTGATGGTTTTCCCTGACCCTCTCCTTCCACCAGTCCCAGAACCGGGGATTTTCCATGATCCTGCGGAGCTCGGGATCAAGATTCGCGACTCGTTCCGACCATTCCCTGGAGCCGGCGATAAGCCGGAGATGGCGATAATCTTCGAGGTTCTTTGCCATCTTTAACAAAGCGATGTTCATCTTGTTATAAAGCACCACCGCCTCGTCGCGATCGACAAGCCGGAGATCGGTGACACGGGACGCCATGGCCGCGCCCATGAAGCCGCGCTCCGTCCCCACGGCGACGTAAACCCCCTCGCCGGTCTTCTCAAGGATGGATCTGGCTTTTGCCGGCGCCTCTTCACTCGGCGCCAGGAAGGAGCCTTTCGCTTCGCGGGCTTTCAGCGGATCAAAAGCGGGCAGGGAGGCGGGCTTGACCCCGGCTTTCGGAGCTTCGGGCCTGGGGGCTTTAAGGCCACCCGCCTCGCTGGGAGGCACGCGGGGAGCTTCCTTATCAAGCGCCGGCTGGACCGCTTCCTTCTCCGGCTGCTCGCCCTTTTGGGACGGCAGTCCCCCTTCCTCGGCCGCTCCCTTCTCCGCTGGCCCGCCGGCGAATGCCCCTTCCCGGGCCTCAGCCGGGAGCACTTCCCCGGGGCCGCCTTCCCGGCCTGCCTTGGGAAGCCAGGTCCTTCCCAGGAAGGCCGCAAGCTGCTCAAGCCCGGTGACCCACTTGGCGTGCTGCTCGGGCTTGAGCTCCCCTATGCGGCGCACCACGAAGCCCCCCTTGGCCCCTGCCAGCTTCGCGAATTCCTCCGGGACGGCGAAATGGCTCTCCCCGGTGGCGGGATCGCGGAAGCGGACGTAGGATTTGCCGTCCTCCAGGGTGACGAGACCGTCCACCAGGACCTGGTGGCCGGTCGCGGGCTGGATCCTTCCCTCGGCGTCCTTGAACTCGCTGAGGCGTATCTCGACCGCAACCGGTTGATCCCCGGTCGCGTGATCCAATATCTCCCCTGCGCCGATTCCGTCCATGAAGACGCTGTATTTTCTCTCCACGGCCTTGCGCAGGGCCCGCTCCTCGAGAGTGGTGAGGCCCTTGCTTTCGATCTTCTTCCTGAACTCGGGGCCAAAGACAGTCTCCGCGAGATCGAGCAACTCCCGGGTGCTCGCCGCGATTCCCGCCTCCCCGAGCTGGGCGGCCATGACCTCGAGGGCGCAGAGGAAGGAGCCTGGCGTTTGCTTGTTGATCCCGCCGGCCTTGCCCCACTCCTCCTTGACTTTCCGCGGCGCGCGCTTGCGGACCCGGCCGTAGAAGATTTCTCCGGAGCCAGGGCCCGCTTCCCCGCCTTGAAAGACCGGGTGCAGGGCCTCGCCCTCGAGCTTGGCCTTCGTTGCGAGCAGATCCTGGAGTTTCCTTTCGAGATTCC
>CAYLZQ010000043.1:0-9441 GCA_964388045.1 uncultured Elusimicrobia bacterium
CTTTGGTCCCAAAAGCGCTCAGGCCGAATGACTCCGGAGCCTGGGCCCTTGGACCCTCGCTCGTGGGCAGGGCCTGCCCTAAAATAATGTGGATGAAAAGGCTGATCGCCGAGACTCTGGTCGCGGCCCTGGTCCTTCTCTCCCCTGGCCTTGATTCCTATCAGGCGCTCGCCGCTGGTTTCAATTCCGGCCGCTCCCAGCCCAACGGAGGAAACCAGGGAAAGACCCGGGTCCCTCACAGGATCAACCTCGCCGCTCCTCTGGCGGGAAAAACCATCGATGTCCCAGGCATCGGGAATGTCCAGGACGCCAGCGCCGACCAACGGCCAGACGCGCCTCCCTCGCCTGCCTACTCCATCCCCTCGAACGCCCAGCGGTCCCTCGCAGGGCGGCAACCTGATCCGGCCCAGGTCCCTGCCTCCCCGGACCCGAAGGCTCCAAAGGATTTAGACGCAGCCAAGGAAGCTCCTGCCGAAGAAGACCTTTCCCCCTCCGCGGAGCCGGCCCAAGACCCTCCAACGGCCCAGGAGTTCCAAGATCCCCCGGAGCAAGAATCCTGGCAAAGGCTTTCCTCGATCTTCGACAGGCTCGGGAGAAAGGAGGCATTGACCCAGAATCCAGTCCCAGGAGGAGAGTCCGAGTCCTCTCCTCTGGCTGCAGCAACCCCTTCCAAGCCCATCCCCGGGAGCGCAGGGGATAAGATCTCCAGGGGCCCGGCCCAGGCGTTTCGTCTCGCGGGAAACTCGGGGCGGCGTGGCTCAGCGGCCTGGCCGTTGCTTGCGGCCGTCAGCCTTCTCGCGCTCGGGGCGTTGGGCTTCTGGGGGCTGCCAGCCGCGGCTGCCGGCAGCCTGGGCTGGGTCCCTGGGGCCGCGGCTGGGACAGGCCTGGGCCTCCTGGCCCTGGCCGGCCTCCTGGGGCGGAGCGAAGGCCGCAGCCGGCAAGCGGCCGCCATGGCCGCGCGCTTGGGAGTCTTCCTGCTGGGCGCCGCGCTCGGAGCGGCCTTCTCTCCAGGGTGGCTTGCGGGCATAGGCTTCGGCGCGGCCCTGGCCGGCCTGTGGCTCAACGCCTCCGATGGGACTCCGGGGTCCGCTGGGCCTGCGGCAACCAGGCGATTCGCCCTCGGGGCCGGGGTCTCCATGGCCGGGGCCGGCATGCTGACCGCTCTTTTCTTCAAGACCACCCCTGCCTCCCTCTGGCTTCCCCTCCTGGCAGCGGTCGCGGCTGGAGGCGGGGCCATTGGACTCGCCCGCCTGGGGCTCAGGCGCTGGCGCGAGCTCCGAGATCCCGGGCCCTCGGCCGAGGCGCAGCCGCAGGCCGCCAAGGGACCTTCCCCCGCGGCAGGCCAAGGCGCTCCCAAGACCTTCTTCGACGGGATCATCGCATCCTCCCTGCGCAACCGCCTGCTCGCCGCTGTCCTGGCCCTGGCGCTCATGGCGGCCGGAAGCCTGACGGCCCTGCGCATGCCCGTGGACGTCTTCCCGGACCTGGACCGGCCCCGGGTCACGGTGCTGACCGAGGCCCCGGGCTACGCGCCCGAGGAGGTGGAGAGGCTGGTGACCTACCCCCTTGAGTCCTCCCTCAACGGCGCGACCGGGGTCCAGAGCGTGCGCAGCCAGTCCGGCATAGGCCTTTCCATCGTCAGCGTCGAGTTCGACTATGGGACCAAGGGCTTCGAGAACCGCCAGGTGGTCATCGAACGCCTCAGCCAGGCCCAGGGCAACCTCCCGGCTGGGATACAGCCGCGGCTTGCCCCCATGTCCTCGATCATGGGCCAGATGATGCACATCGGCATGACCGCCGAGGGCCTCGACCCCATGACCCTGAGGACCCTGGCGGACTGGCGCCTTAGGCCCAGGCTTCTGGGCATCCCCGGGGTGGCCCAGGTCACGACCATAGGCGGGGAGAAGAAGCAATACCAGGTCCTCGTGGACCCAGCGGCCCTCCAAGCCCACGGGATCACTCTGCGCGAGGTGGAGGCGGCCTTGAACGAGAGCAACGAGAACGCGGCCGGAGGCTACCTGAGCGTGGGCCAGCACGAATTCCTGGTGCGCTCCCTGGGCCGAGTGGGGGAGCTTGCGGACCTGCGCAGGGTGGTGGTCAAGGCCGACCGCGACCGCCCGATCCTCCTGGGGCAGGTCGCAAGGATCGTGGAGGGCCCAGAGATGAAGCGCGGGGATGCCTCCGTCAACGGAGAGCCCGGGGTGATCCTGGTGGTCACCAAGCAGCCCGGGGCGGACACCCGGGCCCTGACCGAGGCCATCGAGAAGGCCTTGGCCGAGCTCAAGCCCTCCCTGCCCGGGGAGGTCCGCCTGCACCCCCGGCTCTACCAGCAGCGGGAGTTCATAGACCGCAGCATCACAAACGTCACCGAGGCCCTGCTGCACGGGGCGATCCTCGTCGCCTTGGTCCTCCTCCTCTTCCTTATGAACCTGCGCACCACGGCCATCACCCTGACCGCGATTCCCCTCTCGGTCGGGGCGGCCGCCCTCGTCTTTCGCTCCCTGGGGATGTCCATCAATACCATGACCCTGGGCGGCCTGGCCGTGGCCATCGGGGAGCTGGTGGACGACGCCATCGTGGACGTGGAGAACATCTTCCGCCGCCTGCGCCAGAACGCCCAGGCCGGAGGGCCCAAGAGCGCGCTGCGCGTCGTCTACGAGGCAAGCCGCGAGGTGCGCGGCTCCATCGTCTTTAGCACCCTGCTCGTCATCCTCGCCTTCCTGCCCATGCTGGCCATGGGCGGCCTGGAGGGCCGCCTCTTTTCGCCGATGGCCGTGGCCTACATCATCGCGATCGCGGCCTCGTTTTTGGTCTCGCTGACGGTGACCCCTGTCTTCTCCTATTGGCTGCTCCCCGGGCGCGTTTCCTGTCGGGTTGGAAGGACAACCGCTTCGTCCTGTGGCTCAAGGGCCTGGCCGCGCGCGCCATCCGGCTCGGGGTGCGGCGCCCTCTCGCGGTGACGAGCGCGGCGGCCCTCGCCCTGGTGGTCAGCCTCTATGGCGCCTCCCGCCTGGGGAGGGACTTCCTTCCCCCCTTCAACGAGGGCGCAGCCCAAGTGAACGTGGTCGCGCCTCCGGGAACCTCCCTTGAGACCTCCAACGCCATCGCCCGCCAGGTGGAGGAGAGGCTCAAGGCCGCTGAGGGGGTCCAGGCCTTCAGCCGCCGCACCGGCCGGGCCGAGCAGGACGAGCACGCGGAGGGAGTCAACGTCAGCGAGATCGTGATCACCTTCGATGAGGCCGGCGGCCTCAGCCGCGAGCAGGCCCTCGCCCAGATCCGCCGCCAGCTCGCGGAGGTGCCCGGGGTGCAGTTCTCGGCGGAGCAGCCCCTGGCCCATCTCATCTCCCACATGGTCTCAGGGGTCAGGGCCCAGGTGGGGATCAAGGTCTTCGGCGAAGACCTGGAGGTCCTGCGCCGCCTGGCCGAGGAAATCCGGGAGGAGGCGGCCCGGGTGGAGGGGGTGGTGGATCTGATGGTGGAGCCCCAGGTGGAGATCCCCCAGCTCCGGGTGGTGCCTGACCGGGACCAGCTCGCCCGCTACGGCCTCACGGTGGGCGACGTGAACCGGGCCGTGGCCGTGGCCATGAACGGCCGAGTGGTGTCCCAGGTCCTGGAGGGCCAAAACCGCTTCGACCTGCTCCTGAGGCTCGACGAGCCCTACCGCAACGCCCCCGCCCTGGGGCGGCTCCCGATCCGGCTGCCCACGGGCGGGGAGGTCCAGCTCGGGAGCGTGGCCAGGGTCTTCGTGGATTCCGGGCCCAACCTCATCCGCCGCGAGGGGGTCAGGCGCCGTGTCCTGGTCCAGTTCAACGTGGCGGGCGGGCATTCCCTGAGCGAGGTGGTGGAGGCGGTGGAGGGCCGCGTCGCGAGGCTCCGCTCGGGCCTGCCCGAGGGCTACGACATCGAGTTCGACGGCCAGATCCGGAGCCAGCGCTCAGCCTCGCAAAGCCTCCTGGTCCTGGGGCTGCTGGCCTTCCTGTCCATGCTGGCCGCCCTCTGGGCCAAGTTCCGCTCCTGGAAGATGGCCCTCCAGGTCCTGGCCTCCATCCCCATGGCCGCGGTCGGGGCGATCGCAGCCCTATGGCTGACCGGCCAGACCCTGTCCGTGGCGGCCCTGGTGGGCTTCATCTCCCTGGCTGGCATCGCCTCGCGCAACGTGATCCTTCTGATCTCCCACTACCTGCACAAGCTGCGCGAGGAGGGCGAGACCCTCGACGAGGGGATGCTGGTGCGGGCCGGACAGGAGAGGCTCTCGCCCGTCATGATGACGGCCCTCACCACCGCGATCGGCCTCATCCCCCTGCTCCTGGCCGCAGGAGTCCCGGGCAAGGAGATCCTCTACCCCATCGCCACCGTGGTGGTAGGCGGGCTGGTGAGCTCGACTTTGATGGAGTTTTTCGTGACCCCGGCCCTCTTCTGGCTGCTGGGCCGCAGGGACGCCCAGCGCCTGGCGGCCCAGCCCGAGAGGGAGGAGCTGGGGGACTAGGAGAAAACCTATGGAAGACCGGACCGCTCTCTGGAAGAGATTCCTAGCCGGGCTGCTCGCCATGGCCGTAGTCCTCGGCGGACCGGGTGGAGTGGCAGAGGCGGCCCGAGAGGCCTCCGCGGCCGCGCGCGCGCGGGTGTCGCCCAGGCTCCCTGCGGCGGCAAGCCAGAGCGTCCCTGTGGCGGGAGCCGTCTGCCTTGGCGCCGCTGCCTTCTCCCCCGTTCCGACAGGAATCGAGGCGCAGGCCCCAAAGCCAGGGCTCGCCAGAGACCCGATGCTCCCGCTGACGCCCGCGATTGCGAGGGCGCAAGGCGATGCGGTTCCGGTCGCGCCCGCGCGGACGGCCCGGCCACAGAGCCGCGCCTTGGGCACAGGGGAGACTGGGCCTTTCGCAACCGGCCTGGCCGACCTAGAGGAGAAGGCACGGGACATCTCCGCTGCTGCGGACGAGGGGGAGACTGGGACGGCCAAGGCCCGCGCGGACTTCCTCTTCGACAAGGCCCCTGCGCAGGATTCCCAGGGTTCGGAGGGAAACGAGCAAGACCAGGGAGCTGCCCCCGGGCTTTTATCCGCGCGCTCCAAGGAGGTCCCGGCGGGCTCGGCCGCGATTCCCAAGCCGAGGGCGGGGCAAGCGGGAAAGGCCAATGTCGGCCTGCTCCTGGCCGTGGCCGTCACGCTCGGGGTCATAGGCCTGGCCTTCTCGTTGCGGGCTCATTGGGCGCCGCTGGCTCCCCGCTGGATCCAGCAGGCCGTCGGTTATCAGGCGCCTGCCAAAATCCAGGAAGGGCGCCATGGAGGGCATGACCATGACGAGGAAGAGCGCGATGGGCACGACCACAAGCACCATGACCATGAGCACGAGGGCGCTGCCGCCGATGGAGCCAGGGGGAGCGCCTCGGGAGAACTCAGGCTGAGCCCTGAGGCTCGGCAGACCGTGGGCGTCATGGTGGGCCGCGCCGAGGCGCGGAGCTTCTCCTCAGCGATCACTGTGCCTGGGGTCGTCTCAGAGATCCCGGGCCAGACCCGGCGGGAGGTTTCTGTCCCAGTGGGAGGGGAGGTGGCCGAGGTGTCTGTCCGGGAGGGGCAGGCCGTGGCTCCCGGGGAACTGCTCCTGGTCCTGAGCCTCAACGAGGACGAGCAGCTCAAGGACCAGCGCGAGTACATCCAGGAGCTCACGGAGCTCGACTTCCAGCACGGCGAACGCAGGCGCCTGGAGCCCTTGGTCGCGCAGGGGGTCATCGCCCGCCAGACCTGGCTTGAGCTGGAGAACAAGATCAAGAAGCTTGAAGAGTCCCTCGCCTCGCGCCGCGGGGTCCTTCTCCAACGCGGGCTTACCGAGGAGCAGCTCCGCTTGCTCCGGGAAACCCGCCAGCTCGTGACCCGCCTTGAGCTGCGCGCTCCCGGGGCGAATGCTGCGCAAGGCCCTGTTTTCGTGGTCTCTTCCCTGGAGGCGCGGCCTGGCCAGCGCCTGGCCCAGGCAGAGAGGGTCCTGACCCTTTCGGACTACTCAGCCCTGCAGATCGAGGGCCGGGCCTTTGAGAGCGACATGGCCGCTGTGCAGGCAGCGGCCCAGTCCGGAGCGGCCCTCTCTGCCTATGGGGCCCAGGCCGGGGAACGCTCCCCGTTGGCGAGCGGCCTCACAATCCTGATTCTCTCAAACGAGGTGGACCGCGCCTCACGGAGCTATCCCTTCTACGTCGGCCTCCAAAACCAGATCTCGCGCGACGCGCGCGCGGACGGCCGGCGCTACGTGACCTGGCTCTTCAAGCCCGGCCAACGCCTGGAGTTGCGCGTCCCCGTGGCCTCCTGGGAGGGGCGCGTGGTCCTCCCCTCGGCCGCTGTGGCCGCGGATGGAGCCGAGTCCTACGTCTTCGTCCCGGCGGGAGGGCACTTCCACGGGGAGCGCTACCACTATCCCAGTGACGGGCGCTTTAAGCGCGTGGCCGTGCGCGTCCTGCACCGGGACGAGCACTGGGTCGTCTTGGGGCCTGGAGGGGTCTCGGAGGGCTCGGCCGTGGTCCTGCGCGGGGCCCAGCAGATGCAGATGTCCCTCAAGCTCTCCGGGACGCAGTCAGACCCCCACGCGGGCCATAATCACTAGGAAAGATAGGGCTCCCCCGGCCCTGGATCGCCAGGGACCCTAAGACCTATCCCACAGGCGGCCCTTAGACCCTTCCCCCCTCCTGCCGGCAAAGCTATCCTATAGGTATGCATTCAGCAAACCCATCAAGGTCCGTAATTTTGTTCCATGTTCACCAACTGTCGTTAACGACAGTTGGTGGATAACTGCTATGTGATGGTCCCTCTTTCTAGACGAGAGGCCATGGGTTTACCGAAACCTTGCTCCTATAGGCTGGGGACATGAACAAGAAAGGATTCCTTTCTCGCCAATTTCTTGCCGCCCTCGCCCTAGGCCTGGCTGTGGGCGCGCCGGGACTTTCCCCTGGCCCTGCCCTGGCAGGAAACACCAAAGGCCAGACAGGCAAACCCCCTCAGCGCCTAAGGCTTTTTTCCGCGGACCTGAAGGTTCCACTGGCAAACCCAGGCTTCGGCCTCGGGGCTGGGATAGAATGGATCAAGCCGGTGGACTCTCCGGCCCAAAGGACAGCCCTTGGCTCAGGGAGCATCCAGCAGCCGGCTCCGGCCTCGAGGCTTGCCTGGTCCAGCATCTTGGGACCCGCGCCTGGGGCAGCCCCAGGCGCCAAGACCGGGGAAGAGGGAATACTCTCCGGGCTGGGGCAGCGCCAGGAAACAGCCTCGAAGGCCTTGGATGCGGACCTCTCCGAGGAGTCCGCGTCGCAAGCCGCGGGCGCGGTCATCGAATCAGGCAGAAGCCAGGAAACCCACGAGCCCCAGGCCCCTGCTTTCGCCCCTGGATCGCTGGTTTCCAGGCCTTCGCCGAGCCGGCTCTCCCCCCAGAACTCCGAGCGCGCGCCTCCATCTTCGCCCGCGGTCAAGACCCTGCTCTACGTGGTCTCAAAGTTGGCCGGCCGGGACTATCTCTACGAGGAAGTCTTCAGGCAGGCCGTGGCCAAGGGCTTCAAGGTCGCGATCCTGGGCTATCCCGGCCAAAGGCCCCACGCTGAAAAGCTGGCCCTCAAATCAGGCTTTGATCTCAAGGGCCTTGACTACCTCGAGGCGGACATAGGCAGCCACGACCCGGAGAACATCGGCAGGATCCTCCAGCAGGTCCAAAGCTACCGGGAGAAGCGCCCCATCCACGCGGTCAAGACCTTCCTCAACGCCTACGCCCTGCTCGAAGCCGAGCTCTCCCACGCTCTTGGGGCTCCCGGCTACCATCCGGACGCGGTGCGCGCGGCCCACACCAAGAACCTGGCGCGCCGGAAGATGAACGAGGACCCCGGCCTCTTTCTCCCCTATCGTGAGGTCCTAAACGAAGAGGAAGGGGCAAGGTTCCTGGAAGAGATACAGAAGAAGCAAGGCTTTAGCGAGGCGGTGCTCAAGGTCCCCTCCGGAGGAGGGGGCTTCGGGGTCAGGGTCCACTTGAAGACCCCCGAGGACGTGCGGCGCGCCTTCTCCGAAATCAGGGAAGAGGTCAAGGAGGTGATCGCGCACAATCCCCAGAAGGCCAAGAGCAAGCAGGTGGATCAGTGGCCCAAGAACCCCTACCTCCTGATGGAGGCCCACATCCCGGACGGAATCGCCTTTGACGCCGAGGTCCTTATCCAGGGAGAGCCCGTCTTCCAGTTCCTCAGCTACAACCCTCCCCCCCTGGCCGGCCACGAGGAGAGGGGCACGACCTACCCCGCGAACCTCCCCCCCTCCGTCGCGGAACTCGTCAGATCCAAGGTCGCCAAGGCCTTGCGGGCGTTAGGGCTGGCCACTGGAAACTCCCACGTGGAGGGGATCGTCACCCTCAAAAACGGGAAGATCGACGTCTTCATCGTGGAGGTGAACGCCCGCATGGGCGGGGCGGACATCTGGGCCAGCATCCTGGAGGCGAGCGGAGTCAACGTCATGGAGCAGGGGATACTGGCGGCCTTCGGCCTGCCCATGGAGCCAAAACCCCGCAAGAACCCTGTCCTCCTGCAACACCGCTTCCTGCTCGCAGCCGCCAACGGCAGGGTGAGGAGGATCTCCGGGATGCCCAAGCCCTCAGGTCCCCCAGGCCTCCTTGAGCGCCTGCTGCGCCTCCTCGGCCTGGAAGGGCCCCTCGAGGATTTCTTGAGGCGCCTGGGGCTTCTCAAGCCCAAGGTTTTCCTCTCGGAGCTCTTCGTGGAGGAGGGGGAGGAGGTCTCCTACGGGGCGTGGCTGGGCAACGTCACGGTCCGGGGCAGAGACGAGAGAGCCTCCCGGGACGAGCTCTTCAAGCTCCTTGGAAAAATCCAAATCACGATCGAGACTCCGGACGGCCGGGTGGTCGAGCAGACCGGGCTTTTTTCCCACGACTCAGAGGACGGCCGCAAGCTCGCCGGCGAGCTCATGGCCGAGCTTAAGGCCGCCGCCAGGTAGAAAAAAGCCGGAAGGGATGGCTTGAAAAACATAGGGGCTTTCCTGATCATACTGCTCTTTTGCGCCCCCCTGCGGGCGGCCCTTGCCCCGCGCTGGGGCCCTCTCATCGGCTCGGCCCTGCCCGCGAGGGGCGCAGGCCCGGCCGCAGCCGCAGCGGGTTGCCTGGGGCGGATAAAGGACTTCACCACCCCGCATGCCTTGCAGGTGATTTTACCCCTGGCCCAGAGGCTTGCGGGCATGCGACACCAGGGGCTGCCCATCACGGTTCAATCCTTTGAGGCCATGCCCGGGCAGATGCAAGCGATTTTTCTCGCCCGGGCCATCGAGGCCGAGACGACCGCGGTCCGCAAGCAAGCAGGACAGATCCTCAAAGACTATGCGGCCGAGGTCCAGGACCGCGGGCGGATGGAGGAAAACCTCCGCAAGGTGGAGCATCTCCTTTTGTACTCCCAGCCTTTCCTGACTGAGCCATTGACCCAGGA
>CAYLZQ010000044.1:0-9432 GCA_964388045.1 uncultured Elusimicrobia bacterium
GGCAGGGGCTGGCCTGACCCTATGCAGCAGGACCCAGGCCGAGCTGGAGGCCGCGGCCAAGGAGGCCGAGGCCCTGGGCGCTGCAGTCCTGGCCAGGGTTTGCGACGTCGGGGATCCGGAACAGGTCCGGTCCCTCGTGGCGGCAGCCCTGGGGCGCTTCGGAGCCATCGACGTCCTGGTCAACAACGCCGGCGTCCTGGGGCCGCGCCAGCCCCTGGCCGAGGTTTCCCACGAGGACTGGAAGGAGGTCCTGCGCGTCAACCTCAGCGGCGTGTTTCATGTCACGCGCGAGGTGCTCCCCGCGATGCTGGAACGCCGGCGGGGCTGCGTCATCAACGTATCCTCCGGCGCCGGGCGCCGCGGGAAGGCCGGCTTTGGCCCCTACGCGGCCAGCAAATTCGGCGTGGAGGGGCTGACGCAGGTCTGGGCGCAGGAATGCCGAGAGGCGGGAATCCGGTTCTACTCCCTCAGTCCCGGTCCGACCCGCACCAGGATGCGTTCCCAGGCCTACCCTGAGGAAGATCCGGCAGGGCTCAAGCCTCCGGAGGCTGTGGGAGAGGCCTTCCTGTCCCTGGCCAAAGAATCCTGCGCAATTCCCACAGGCGCAGCCCTTCAGTTGGACCCCGCCACCGGGCGGCTCCTGTGACCGGGGGCTCTGGATTCCCTCCAGTCCTTGCTTGGGGCTACCTGGGGCTCTGGGCGTTGAGCCACCTGGTCTACCCCCTCTGGTATCCTCCCTCGGGGAGCCCAGGCTGCGCCCTTGGTTTGCTGGGGTTGCTGGCTGCTATCGCCGCAGGACAGGCCTGGTACCTTCGGAGCTTCCTTCCTGCGCGCGGGGAGGCGCCGGCTGACCCGGATGGGGTTGCCAGAGACCTGATCGAGCCTCCGCAGGACTGGGTGCTCTGGGCGCTGATGGGGCTGGTCGTGATCCTGCGGGCCTATCCCCTGACCCTGCCCATCCACCATTTTTCAGGCGGGGATGAGGGAGTCCACATGGGGCTGCCCGCCCTGCCTTTCAAGGTCTGGGCCAGGCACCTGCCCCTGGCCCATCCCCTGGCCTTCTGGTCCGCGGCCTGGCTGGCCTACCGCTTCAGGAAGAGCCTCTGGCGTGTCCTGCGGACTTCCCTGGCCGCGCTTATGGAGAGGCGCTCAGCGCTGGCAGCGGCGGGGCTGCTTGCCGCTGCCTATGCCTTTGGAGTTTTCGAGCTGATCTCTCATTTTATCCCGGAGGGGCATCCTTCCCTTGCCCGCGACCTTTTGCGTTTTCCACCGCTCTCAAGGCTCATCCGGCTTTTGGTCTACGCGGCCCTCGGAGTGTCCAACCTGACGGGAAGGCTTCCAGAGTTTTTATTTTTCCTGGCTTCCGGGGTGCTGTTCTATAAGCTTGGGGCCTTCCGCTCCCTGACCGTTGCCCGGCTGGCGGTCCTTGCCTACTGGTTTCTGCCGCCCTTCGCTTATTATTCCATGCGCGGATCCCAGACAAACGGGGAGGCTTTTTTTTATTTGCTCACTTGCTATTTTTTCGCCCATTGGGCCAGGGGAGGCGCAGGGGCCCTGCTGCATTGGGCGGCCCTCTGCCTCACGGCAGGCTCCATGTACCGCTATACCCTTCCTGTCCTGGGGCTGATCCTGGCAGCCCAGGTCGCGCTGGATTCGGCGCTGAGGGAGAGGGTGGGGCGCAGAACGGCCCTGGAGTTGGGGGGAATGCTCCTTTTGGGTATAGCGCCGTGGACCCTGGCCAACTATGCGTATGGATTGAGACCTTATGAGCCGACAGGCCAGGGATTGACTTGGGCAAGCCTGCTGGCCCCGGCTGGGAGCCTCCCCGGGGCGGTCTCCTGGCCGGTTGCGCTGCTCATGGCAGCCGGTCTGCTCCTGGCGCTTTTGCGGGGGAAAGACAGCTTCCAGCGCCTCCTCCTTGTCTGGTTTTTCGGTTATTACCTCTTCATCTCAAGGGACCTGGGCTATGACATCCGCCTGGCCCTCCCGTTCTACCTCCCGCTGATTTTCTGGGCGGTCGAGGCCCTGGACCTCCTGGCCGGTCTCTGCTCCCGAGCCTTTGCCGGAGGAGGCTACGCCCCCTTGCCCTGGGATCGGGGGATCCTCAGGAGCCTGCTTGGAAGCGGCCTGTCGCTGTATCTGCTTGCGATCACCACCTGGTTCCGATTCCCGGGGGTGCAACCCGAGTTTACCCTGAGGCGCAGCCTGGAGACGGAGTATCTTCCCCTCGGTGAGGCGGCCAAGTTCGTGGAGGGGCTTGCGGAGGGCACGCGCGTTCTAGGCGTGGACTCGGGGAGAGGGGCGCTGAGCCTCTACCTGCCCCGTCCGGAGGCGGTCGAGTGGAGGCAGGCGGACTCGCGGGAGATCGCCTCCCTGGAGGCCCTCAGGGGGCTCTGCCTCGCGGAGGGGATCGAGGTGGTCATGTACGCGGCCGGGACCCTGGAGGCCCTCGGCACCAGGAGGAACGACGCCCTTTTCGATGCTTTCGAGAGGGATGCCGCCTGGTTTGCGCATCTGGCGACCGTCTCCCTCGGGCGCAACAAGATTGTTTTCAAGAGGGTCGGGAGGCGACGCCTATAGCGCGGCCAGGGCGCTCTGGAGATGATAGTAGGGCGGGCGGGCCCGGTAGCGGAGGATCGCCTCGCGCAGGATCTCCTCGACGAAGGCCTCGTAGGGGAGGCCGATCATCTCGGCGCAGTTCGGGACGCAGTCCCCGCGGTTGATCGAGGGGTTGGGGTTGATCTCGAGCAGGTAGGGGTTGCCCTGCCTGTCGACGCGGACCTCGATGCGGGCGTAATCGTGGCAGTCGAAGAGGTTGTAGGCGTCCAGGCAGATCTCGGAGATCAAGGCCGTGAGCTTCTGGGAGTACTTGGCCGGGCGCTCGACCTGGATTTTCTCGTAGATCGGGTCGTGGCTCCACTTGGCCTTGAAGGGGTAGATGTGCCAGGTCCCCCGGGGCAGGTCGTCGAAGAGGGAGCGGGAGAGGGGCAGGACCTTGACCCGCTCCTCGTTGCCGACGATGCTGACGTCCACCTCGTCCCCCTCGATGTACTCCTCGATGAGGACCGGCCTCTTGTACTGCTCCAGCAGGCGCACCACCTGCTCCTTGAGGGCCTTGAGGCTGGTCACGACCGAGTCGTTCGAGATCCCGATCGAGTTGTCGGTGTTGGCGAGCTTGACGATCAGGGGGTAGCGCAGGTCCTCCCGGATCGGCTCGTCTTTCTGGAAGACATAGTCGAACTTAGGCGTCGGGAGGCCATGGTACTCAAGGAGCTTCTTTGCCTTGATCTTGTCGATGCAGAGGGCCAGGGTCAGGGGGTTGGAGCCGGTGTAGGGGAGCCCCAGGCAATCGAGGATCGCGGCCGCGTGGGGTTCGAGGAGGCTAGAGTTGTTGATCCGCTCGCAGACGTTGAAGACCAAGTCCACGTTGGCCTCGGCGATCTTGTCGAAGGGCAGAGGGGTCTCGTTCATGTCGAAGAAGCTCGTGCGGTGCCCCTTCTTCTCCAGGGCCTTCTGGATGTTGAGGCCCACCGAGGTCAGGTCCTGGTGGACGGCCGACTCGCCTTCCCGGGCGGCCTCGGCCGCTTCCTCGTAGACGTTGCAGAGCACACCGACGTGCAGTTCCTTGGAGGACTTGATGTCGAAGCCCCGGATCTTCTCCAGGCGCGCCGACTGGATGATCCGGCGGCGGGCCACCTGCGCCGCGTTGAAGCGGTTTTTGCGCCTGGTCTTGCCGATCGAGGAGGTGGAGTCGAAGCGCGCGATGTTCACCGTGATCCCGCGCAGGGCCTCGTCGAGATTCTCCTCGGCCTCGGCGTAGGTGCCCCCGCGCCCGACCACCCAGCCGATCGCCTCGAAGCCCTCGGGAGGGACCAGGACGGGGTCCCCCGGCTCCTTGAGGAGGGTGATGTCGTGGACCTTGGCCGGCTCCGGTTTCTCGGTCGGTCCCGAGAGCCCCGCGACCACCCCTGAATAGGGCGCCACGAGATAGCGGCCCACCAGGTGCGCGCGCGGTTCCCGGAGCCTAAGGGGCCGGCAGGGCAGGGCTGCGGCGATGCGCGCGGCCTCCTCCACCATGTCCACGCCCCAAACATTCTTGATCCAGTCGCAGAGGTAGTCCCCTCCCATCCGGGCATTGATCTCGATGAGGCGGGCTCCTCCGGCGTCGATCTTGGCCTCGAGGTGGAGAGCCCCGTTCCTCAGGCCCAAGGCCGGGATCACGGCGCGGGCCATCCGAAGGACTTCCTCCAGGTCCGAGTCCTCGTGGCGGGAGGGCATCGCGTCCCCGGCCTCGACAAAAAAGGGCTCCTTGGTCGGGAAGTTGTCCGTGAAGGCGTGAAACCTGATCTCCCCGTCTTGGAGCAGGACGTCCACGTCCACCTCGGCCCCGCCCAGGTAGCCCTCCGCGATGATCTCTGTGCCGTGGGCGTAGATGGGATCGAAGACCGGCGTCATGTTGGCCTTGATGTACTGGTAGGCGTTTTTGGCCTCCTCAAGGCTGTCCGTGCGGACCACGAACTGGCTCTGCTCCCCCCAGGCGGGCTTGAGGACCAGCGGCAAGCCGATCCGTTTGGCTTCCCGCTCAAGGGCGTTGTTGTTTTGTATCTCCGCCCAGGGCGTGGAGTAACGCGCCAGCCCCGCAGCCTCCAAGGCGCGCCGGGTCAGGATCTTGTTGCGGGCGTTGGTGGCTGCCTGGGGGGAATGCCCAGGCCAGGCGAAGCGCTCGCAGAGGGCGGCGCAGAGGGGGACCGCGTTCTCCCAGAAGGTGAGGGCCCCATCGATCCTGGTCTCCTTGAGGAAGGCCTCCACCCGCGCCAGGGCCTCTTCCTGGCGGAGGATGTCGGCCGCCAGGAACTCCTCCGCGTAGCGCGAGGCCCAGGAGCTCTCCGAGCTCACGAGGACCAGGCGCACGCCCAGGGCCTTGAGCCTCTGGAAGATGAAACGCTTGGTCGGGGATGGCGAGCTGATCAGGAGCAGGGTCTTGCCCTTGAGTTCCGCGGACGCTCCGGCGGCGGGAGCCCCGTTTTGGTTCATGGGGATATATTATCCGAAGGCGCTCGGGGAGTCAACGGGAAGAGACTTGAAACCCCAAAAAAATATAAAATATAAGCTGGCCTTGATTCCTTAACAAAGGCAGGCCATACTTATAATACCTGCGTCCCTCAGGCAGGTGCGGGAGTGGAGCCATGTCGAACCGGTTTACCGAGAGAGCCCAGCGGGTGATCCTGATCGCCCAGGAGGAGGCCAAGCGCCTCAACCACGACTACGTGGGGACCGAGCACATCCTCCTGGGGCTTATAGCCCTGGGGGAGGGGGTGGCGGCCCAGGTCCTGGCGAACCTGGGGGTGGACCTGCGCCGCGTGCGTTCCGAGATCGAGAAGATCGTGGGGACCGGGGACAACGTGATGCTCCTGGGCGAGATCCCCTTCACCCCGCGGGCCAAGAAGGTCCTCGAGTACGCGGTCGAGGAGGCCCAGCACATGGGGCATTCCTATGTGGGCACGGAGCACCTCCTCCTTGGCCTCATCCGCGAGGAGGAGGGGGTGGCGGCCCGGGTCCTGGAGAACCTGGGGCTGCGCCTGGACGTCGTGCGCGAGGAGGTCTTGAACCTCCTCGGCGAAGGGCAGACCCCGCACGTGGGCCCCGCCCCGGCCGCTCCGACCCGGACCAAGTCCAAGACCCCGACCCTGGATGAGTTCGGCAGGGACCTGACCGCCATGGCCCGTGAGGGGAAGCTCGACCCGGTGATCGGCCGCGCAGACGAGATAGAGCGGATGATCCAGATTCTGGCCCGCCGCACCAAGAACAACCCGGTTTTGATCGGCGACCCCGGGGTCGGGAAGACCGCGATCGTGGAGGGCCTGGCCCAGAAGATAGCCTCGGGCGACATCCCGGAAATCCTGGCCTCCAAGAGGGTGCTCACCCTGGACTTGGCCCTGGTCGTAGCCGGGACCAAGTACCGCGGGGAGTTCGAGCAGCGCTTGAAGAACATCATCGAGGAGATCAGACGTTCCAAGAACTCGGTGATCCTCTTCATAGACGAGCTTCACACCGTGATCGGGGCCGGCGCCGCCGAGGGGGCGATCGACGCCTCCAATATGATCAAGCCCGCCCTCTCCCGCGGGGAGCTCCAGTGCATCGGGGCGACGACCCTCGACGAGTACCGCAAGTACATCGAGCACGACGCGGCTCTGGAGAGGCGTTTCCAGCCCATCATAGTGGACCCCCCGAGCGTGGAGGAGACGGTCGAGATCTTGAAGGGGCTTCGCGACAAGTACGAGGCCCATCACAAGGTGAAATACGATGACCCTGCGCTGCGCGCGGCCGCGGAGCTCGCCGACCGCTACATCTCCGAGAGGTTCCTGCCCGACAAGGCGATCGACCTGATCGACGAGGCCGGCTCCCGGGCGCGCCTCCAGACGACCCAGGCCCCGCCCCAGTTCAAGGAGAAGGAGGCCGAGATCGAGAAGGTGGTCAAGGAGAAGTCCGCGGCCATCTCCAACCAGGAGTACGAGAAGGCGGCGCGCCTGCGCGACAAGGAGAAGGAGCTGCGCAAGCAGCTCGAGGAGATGAAGAAGAAGTGGCGCGAGAAGCGCGACCAGTCCACCCCGGTCATCACGACCGAGGACATAGCGACCGTGGTCTCCAAATGGACCGGCGTGCCGGTCACCAGCCTCACCGAATCGGAGACCGAGAAGCTGGTGCATATGGAGGCCAACCTCCACAAGCGGGTGATCGGACAGGAGGAGGCGATCCGGGTCATCTCCCAGGCCATCCGCCGCTCGCGCGCTGGCCTCAAGGACGTCAAGAAGCCGATCGGCTCCTTCCTTTTTCTGGGCCCGACCGGAGTCGGCAAGACCGAGCTCGCGCGGGCCTTGGCCGAATTCTTGTTCGGGAACGAGGAGGCGATGATCCGCATCGACATGTCCGAGTACATGGAGAAGTTCGCCGTCAGCCGCTTGATCGGCGCTCCCCCGGGCTACGTGGGCTACGAGGAGGGGGGGCAGCTTACCGAGGCGGTGCGCCGCAAGCCCTACTCCGTGGTCCTCTTGGACGAGATCGAGAAGGCCCACCCGGACGTATTCAACATCCTCCTCCAGGTGATGGACGACGGAATCTTGAACGACAACCTGGGCCACAAGGTGAGCTTCAAGAACACGGTGGTGATCATGACCTCCAACGTGGGGGCGCGCCTCATCTCCAAGGGCAAGTCCCTGGGTTTTGTCCCGGCCGAGGAGAACCTCGAGAAGGACTACAAGAAAATGAAGGAGACGGTGATGGAGGAGGTCAGGAGGGTCTTCAACCCCGAGTTCATCAACCGGATCGACGAGATCATCGTCTTCAAGCCCTTGAGCGAGGAGGAGATGCTCCAGATATTGAAGCTCATGCTTTCCCGCGTGCGGGCCAAGATCGAGGCCCAGGGATTCAAGATCGAGTTCTCAGAGGAGACCGAGAAGTACCTGATCAAGACCGGCTTCGACGTCAACTACGGGGCAAGGCCCCTGGCTAGGACCATCCAGCGCTCGATCGAGGATCCCCTCGCCGAGGAGATCCTGATGAAAAAGTTCGAGCCGGGGGTCACGATCTACGTGGACTTGGACGGCGCGGGCGAGAAACTGCTCTTCGGCAAGACCCCCTTCGCGAAGCTCAAGAGCTAATATACGCGGCAAGGAATTCGCTAATGGTTTTCCCGCAAAGAAATCCAAGAATTCCTTGCCGTGTAGGACCTTCAATGATCTTATAGGATCGTGCGCTTTGCGCGCGATCCTATAAACGGCTGGTAAGATAAATTCGCTTTGCAAACTTATCGCCGCGTCTACCTTCCGGTCACCGCGGGCTTGTCGCCGGGCCTTGCTAAAAGTCTTTTCTCCTGCTATCCTTGGTAGGGCTTTGAACCCAAGCCCCTCGCCGAACACCCATGGAGCGCCTAGCCCTAAACGTCAGGCTTCGTCTTAAGCGCGCAGATCTGCTGCTGGCTTGCTTCCTAGCCCTGGCTCTCTCTTACGCCCTGGGCCACGGCCTGGACTGGAGGCTCCGGGGGGGGGCTGCCCAGGCCCCGGAAGGGCTCCTTGAGGCTGCCCCGGCTTTAGCCCCTGCCGGCCCCGAGCTGGCCTCGGCGGCCCCGGTTCCCGCCTGGTCGCCGGATCCCCAGGAGGAGGCTTGGGAGGAGATGACCCGGGAGCTCGCGCGGCTCTCGGCGGGCTACCGCGGCCGCGTCGCGGTCTTCCTCAAGGACCTCCGGACCAACAGGGTCTGGGCCCAACATCCCGACGCCCTGTTTCCCTCGGCCAGCCTCATCAAGGTCCCAGTCATGGCGGGCGTTTTCGCCAGGATCCGCGATGGGGATCTTGCCCTCTCCGGACGCCTCACCCTGCGCCGTCGCCACCGCGTGGGGGGATCCGGCTCGCTCAAGTGGCGGCCAGACGGGACCAAGCTTACGGTCCGGGAGCTCCTCCAGCTCATGATCAGCGAGTCCGACAACACCGCGACCGCCGTGCTCCTGGAGGCGGCGGGGATCGGCCACCTGCAGAGGCAGTTTCCTCGGCTGGGCCTGGTTTCGACCGGGATATGCCCCGAGGGCATGAGCATCAGGGGCCGCCCCGTGGCCCAGGAGAACTACACCACTGCCCGCGAGATGACGATGCTCATGGAGAAGATCTACCGGGGGGAGTTGGTCGACGCCTCCTCCAGCCGCCTGATGCTCGCGATCCTCAAGCACCGCAAAGCGATCTCTTCGCGACTCGCCAAGGGCCTGCCTGCGGGCTGGGGGATCGCCCACAAAACCGGGCTCCTGCGCCGGGCCTGCCACGACTCCGCTATCATCTTCACGCCCAGGGGCGACTACGCCCTGACCGTCCTCACCGGCGAGAACCGAAGCTACAAGACGGCCAAGGCCTTCATCAGCCGCCTAGGCCGCGTGACTTTCCGGCACTACCAGGGCGAGGCGCGCTACCTAGCCAAGCTCTCTCGGCGCACCCACCAGGTCGTCATCCGCTGAAAATCCCATCCAGGAGGGAACTCGGCGGCGGGTTCATTCGTATCCTAGTGAGGGGCGAAATTTTGTAAAATCCCCTATCACGCCCGGCGAGGCTTGGTTTCGCCTGGCAACAGGAGGGCACCATGGCAACCATCGAGAGCGGGAAGACGAAGGCCCTTGAGTTGGCGCTGGCGCAGATCGAGAAGGCCTATGGCCGCGAGGCCATCATGAAGCTGGGAGACCGGGCGGCCAAGATCAGGGTGGAAGCGATCCCCACGGGAGTCCTCTCCCTGGACTTGGCCCTAGGGGTGGGAGGCTTTCCGCGCGGGCGGATCGTCGAGATCTATGGGCCCGAGGCCTCGGGCAAGACGACCCTCGCCCTCCAGGTCGTGGCCCAGGCCCAGAAGATGGGCGGCTCGGCTGCCTACATCGACGCCGAGCATGCCCTCGACCCG
>CAYLZQ010000045.1:0-9380 GCA_964388045.1 uncultured Elusimicrobia bacterium
CATTTGGCGGGGTTCAATCGTATATAAGATAAGGAGTCCTAAAGGAACCCGGCTCCTCGGTGCCCTCTGGAGTATCGTGCTGACGGATGAGGAGAAGAATCCGAAACGGAAGGTTGCTTATGCAAGACTACACCGTAGTCGGTCTCTATCACGACAGCAAGCAGGTCTGGGTTGGCCACGTCAAGGCGAAGAACGTGTTGGACGCTGTCGTCGAGGCCAAGAAGGAAATGAAGACCAGCTCATCCTGCGGCGCGGTGCTGGCTGCCTTTGAGGGCAAGCATACGGATCAATATGGCAAGGACGAACTCATCGAGGACTGAGGGTCAGATTGAGGTCGCGTCTGGGAGGTTCGAGGCGTCCCGAATGCGGCTGCCAAACGAATGATTCAACGCGACCGCTTGCGGCATGGTCAATATTTCAGAGGAGAATTTCCCATTATTTTTTAAGAGTGCTATAATTTATAATCAGAATGCAACCGTTGAGATTGACGAGATGCCGATCGCCGAAATGATACCGAAACACATGGCGTTTCCATTTAGCCTACGAGCGAAAGTGAACGGAAACGGGGCGGCGTTCAAGGACCCGGCTTTCATGGAGAATCGGACCGCCCCGGTTCACCGATGGGTTCCGTGGATTGCTGGCTTCTCGGGGGCGTTTGTGGATTCGGTCTTAGCAGCCTACCTGGGCCGTCGGAAGCTGGCTGTTGTCCTTGACCCGTTTTCGGGTGTTGGGACAACGCTGATTCAGGCTGCGATTCGTGGCTACGATGTCGTTGGCTTTGAGATTAACCCCTATGCGGCCCTCGCGGCAGAGGGCAAACTTAAGGCTCTCCGCGTGAAGACGAAAGTCTTCGATGAGGCGATCGAAGCGATACGGTTGGATGCACGATCCTGGCGCAATGGCCGGGTGGCTCCGGAGGTGGCGCCCAAAGCCTTCCAGTCGCGGATCCCGTTCTACAGTCCAAAGGTCAAGAAGCAGGTGTCACACGCGTTGGCGTTCATATCAAAGATCGACGACGATCACGTGTGTGATCTCTTCCGGATGGCCTTTGGTTCGGTCATGGTGTCATTCTCAAACTACACGTATGAGCCGTCGCTTTCATCGCGACCGGGCGCCGGGAAGTCGCTCATCGAAGATGCAGACGTGGCCGCTACGATGATCGATAAGCTGCGGCAGATGCGGGCAGATATCGAATGGCTCCGATGTGAAGCAAAAGGCACCAAGCCGGGCAGCGGGCGTATCTACAACGAGGACTTTTTTACGGGGGAGAAGCGACTAGAGAGCGGGTCGGTTAACTTGATGGTAACCTCGCCGCCATATCTCAACAACTACCACTACGCTCGGAACACCCGGCCGCAACTCTATTGGCTTGGCCTCATTTCGTCGCCAGAGGAGCAGAGGCCATTAGAGGAGAAAAACTTCGGCACATTTTGGCAGATCGCCAGAGAGAAGGAACACGTTTCACTTGTCTTCGAGCACCGCGGCCTAGAGCGAATCCTCGTTGGGCTTCGAAAGCTCAATTCGGAAAAGGGTGAATACGGTGGACAGGGCTGGGCGAACTACGCCTCCTCCTACTTCAACGATTGCGACCGCTTCTTGGGAGCACTCAAGCGGCTTCTCGCCCGCGGAGGAACGGGGGTGATCGTTGTGGGAAATTCGATTCTTCAGGGTGTGAACGTCCCGGTGCAGGATATCATCGGCGATATCGCCAGGATGCGCGGCCTGTTTGTCGAAGGCATCTATCGCCTGCGTGACAAGCGCGTGGGTGCTTCAATCACGGCCTCATCGGTACGGACCGGGACAAGCAAGGCGACGCTAGATGAATCGGCTGTCGTGGTTTGGAAGCGCTGAATGATGCCGTTGGAGAAGCCTCTTGGCGGGGAGGTTTTTAATCCGCTCGACAAAACGAACCTTGCAGAGAGCGTCAGGGATCACCTGCTGAAGCGCGCCATCGTAAAGTTGCCACCGGAGCGATTCCCTGGAGCCGGGATTTACGCGATCTATTATACCGGCGACTTTCCGGCCTACCAGAAGATCGCCAAACACCAGCCGAGCGACGAAAGGGCAAGGCCAATTTACGTCGGATAGGCCGTGCCGGCAGGATCAAGGAAGGGGGGCTATGGGCTTGGGGCCGACCCTGGGGATGTTTTGCATCGGAGGTTGTCGGAGCATGCCGGCTCGATCGATGAAACCAGGAACCTGGATCTGGTAGATTTTAAGTGCCGGTTTTTAATCGTTGACGACATTTGGATACCGCTTGGCGAAGCGTTGTTGATCGAGACGTTTAGGCCGGTGTGGAACTTGCTCGTTGACGGTTTCGGCCACCACGACCAAGGCAAGGCGAGGCGAGGTCAGATGAAATCGAGCTGGGATACGCTTCACCCCGGGAGGCCGTGGGCTGAGAAGGTGGAGCGGAGGAACGTGAAATCTGCCGAGGAGATTGCGAAGGAGGTTGTCACCTACCTTGAAACGGGCATGGTGCCGCAAAAGTAAGACTTTTGCGGCACTGGCCCCTAGGAAGGAAGGGTCCGCCCGTCGAGAGGCCTCAGCGGGGCCTGAGGAAGCGAGGGCTTCTACTCCTTCTCGGACCTCGTCCCCCAGGCCAGGGCCGTACTGCGCTCCCAGCCTTTCGTGGATCCCAGGAGGCTCCTCAAGGGGGGCCGGCGCCGGCCACGACTTCCTGGACCGCCGCGAGTGGCTCTCGCGCAGGGTCTCGGACTGGCTGCTGGCGCGCCTACAGGGGCTTGAAGGACTTCAGGAAGCGCACGAAAAGCTCCCTGTGCTCCAGGTAGACGTCCCGGCTTGAGGAGAGGCGCACGAGATAGAGGCTCTCCCCGCTCGGGATCAGGGCCACGTAGTGGTGGAGCTCCTCCGCAAGGGCCGGGAGCCTCTCCTCAGGAAGCCAGCGCGTCTCGACAACCTCGAAGGTGCGGGCCAGGGCCGCTGGGATGCGCAGGGGGCGCACCGCCGTGGCCGCGCGCCCTGTCTCCGGGTCCGAGCGGCGGAGCTCAGCCAGAACGTCCCTGTAGGGCCTTTTGCCTTCCAGGAGCCTGATGTCTATCCCGGTCCGGTAGCTGCCCGAGGGATTGTCCGGGCCGAGCAGGTGCACGACGCTCCCGGAGGGGTCCTCCTCGAAGGCCTGCCAGCCTTGGGGGAGGTCGCAGGCGAAGGACCGAGAGGCGGGCATGTAGCGAGTCTCCGGGGCCTCCTGGGCCCAGAGCCCCAGGGCGGCCAGGGCGAGCAGCAGGGCGAGGCCACTAGCGGGATTCATGCTCTTTCCTTCCTTCCCTGAACTTCCTCTCCTCTTCCCCGATCTCGGCCAGAAGGCCTGAGGCCAGGCGGCGCGCCAGGGCCTCCCGCTCCAGGCGCTTGGCGCAGGGCTCCTGCGCCACCAGGGAGTCCGCCTCTATGGCTTTCTGCGCCTCCGCAAGCTCTCTGGAGCCGGCCAGCCCGGCTCGATAAAAGGCCAGGGCGTCCTTCTTGAGCCCCTCGCGGAGCTCCTGCTCCGCGAGGCCGTCCTCGCAGGAGGCAGGGGCTCCTGCCCTGCGAGGGTCCAGTAGCCTCGCCCGTCCAGAGGAGAGGGCATGGACCAGATGGTCGCGGTATTCCGCGGGGTCCTGGAGCCAGAGCCTGTAGGCCTGCCGAGTCTGAGGGTCTAGGAAGCGTTCCTCCTGCAGGCTTGCGTGGAAGAGCCACTGGGCCGTGCGGGCGTAAACCTCCCGGGCGTAGGGCCAGGCTTCCCAGCCCCTGAGCTTGGCCTCCAGGCGCAGTAGGTTGAGGAGCAGGGTCCCGGCCTGCTGCTGGGGAGAGAAGCTCCCGCGCCTGCTGTCGTCCGAGTAAAGGCGAGTCTCGCCCCAGGGACCCGTCTCCTGCTTGACGGCGACCGCGGTCCCCCTGGCGGCTTCCAGGGCCGGAGGGGGCAGGTGGAGGGAGGCGTAGAGCCCAGGCGTTTCCGGAAGGAGGACAGTGGTCCTGGAGAAGAGCTTCTTGCGCAGGTGCAGCAGGGGTCCTGGGCTCAAGACGATGAGGTAGCTCTTCTGTCCCGAGGAGTCCTCTTGGACCAGAAGGGTTCCGCGGCCGTCCCCCTCGGCGCGGGAGGAGTCATGGAGGACCTGGGGGTAATGGCTCATGACCACTCCCAGGGCCCTGTTGCGGGCCGGGGCCGGGGCATGGGCTGAGATGAGGCGAAGGAGGCTCTTGACCTCCCGCCGGTAAGGGGCCTCCAGGAGAAACTTCTCGAACTCGGCCTGGCTGATCTCGCGGGGGGGCGGGGGAAGGGCCGCTTCTGGGACCTCAGGGGCCTGGGGAGGGGGCGTTGCCGCTGCTTGGGGCGGCTGGGAAGCAGCCTCAGGGGCTCTTTGGGCTGCCTCCTCCGATGGGGGGAGGGCCTTGGGCGCTGAAGCTGCCTCTGGAGCTTGGGCTGTCAGGGTCGGCTCCTGAGGCAAGGGCCCTCCCGCCCTAGGAACCGGGGGCGCGGCCTGAGGGGCCGCAGCCACTGCCCTGAGCTTTAGGGGCTCAAGGAGAGCTGGAAGGCGCGCGCCAGGCGCCTGGAAGGAGGGCGAGGCAGAGGCCAGGGAGGGGGGAGGGCCTGTTTCAGGGAGCTCGACAGGCTCCAGGTCCGCAAGCTGCGGAATCAGGACGCCTTCGTTGGGAGCGGGGTCCTTGTTCATCTGAGCGAGCTCCTCAAGGGCGAAGTAGCTCTTAAAGTCCTTGCGGGTGCCGAGGAGGAAGAAGGGCCAGTTCTCCCGGACTATCCTGCGTATCTCCTCCCTCTCAGCAGGGGTGAGCCTCTTTTCGCCGGCGCTCCGGCTGAGGATCAATTGGAGCTCGAGCAGGGCCTTCAAGCGCTGGCCGCTCTCGAGGCGCTGGAGGAGGAAGGGCATCTCTGAGCGGGAGACCGGCTTTGAGCCGCCCTGGAGCCAGAGGCTTCCGTCCTGGCGAGCCTGATAGCCGTTCTTGGACAAAAGCAGGCTCTGGCGGGCCGAGAGGGGCGCGCTTTTGGCGTCATAGGGCGGCTCCGCTTCAGCGGCCAGGGGCCTGGAGGGGCAGAGGACGAGCGCCAGGCAGAAAACTGCCAGGGATTTCCTTCCCATGGGATCCCGACGGGAGTATAGCCTCCTGAGATTATACAAATATTGCGCAACTACAGTTCCCCCTCCCCACTGCTCGCCCCCTCCCCGTTACAATATTGCGGGGGCGGTCCCTATTCTGTATCATGTCATAGAGCCCGCCGGAGCGGGCCCATAGGGGAAGCCCCCAGACCCTCGCTCAAACGGAGAGAACGCATGGCACAGACCCGCCCAGCCGCGCCCCATGAGATGATGAAGCCCTCGTTGGACGGCCTCCAGCCCGCCCTCGCGCCCAAGGTCTCGGACTACTTCGGCTGCAATGTATTCGGGCCCGAGACCATGAAGCTCCTTCTTCCCCGGGACACCTACCGGAAGGTCCAGGACGCCATCCAGCACGGCAAGCGCTTCGATCTCGAGGTGGCCAACACAGTGGCCTCGGCCATGAAGACATGGGCCATCTCCAAGGGCGCGACCCACTACTGCCACTGGTTCCAGCCCATGACCGGTCTGACCGCCGAGAAGCACGACAGCTTCATAGAGCCGGTGGGCGAGGGAAACGTCCTTGAGGTCTTCTCGGGCAAGCAGCTCGTGCAGCAGGAGCCCGACGCCTCGAGCTTTCCCTCCGGGGGCCTGCGCGCGACCTTCGAGGCCAGGGGCTACACCGCCTGGGACCCGACCTCGCCCGCCTTCATCATGGAGACTCCAGGGGGCTCCACCCTCTGCATCCCCACGATCTTCGTCTCCTATACCGGCGAGTCCCTGGACACCAAGACCCCCCTCCTGCGCTCGATCGAGGCCTTGAACAAGGCCGCCCTGGCCATCCTCAAGTACTTCAAGTCGGACGCCTCCAAGGTCTTCTCCACCCTCGGCCCGGAGCAGGAGTACTTCCTCATCGACCTGGACTACTACAAGAAGAGGCCGGACCTCCTGCTCACCGGACGGACCCTCTTCGGGGCCCCCTCCCCCAAGGGGCAGCAGCTCGAGGACCACTACTTCGGCTCGATCAAGGACAGGGTCCTGGCCTTCATGACCGACGCGGAGAGGGAGCTCTACAAGCTGGGGGTCCCCATCAAGACCCGCCACAACGAGGTCGCCCCCAACCAGTTCGAGTGCGCCCCTGTCTTCGAGGAGGCCAACGTGGCCGCGGACCACAACCAGCTCGTGATGGACGTCTTCGAGAGGGTCGCCCTCCGCCACGGGCTGGCCGCCCTCTTCCACGAGAAGCCCTTCGCCGGGATCAACGGGAGCGGCAAGCACAACAACTGGTCGCTGGGGACAGACACGGGCAAGAACCTCCTCACCCCCGGGGACACCCCCCACGAGAACATGCAGTTTTTGATCTTCCTGGTCTCGATCATCAAGGCGGTGCGCGACCACTCCCTGCTCCTGAGGGCCTCCATCGCCTCCTCCGGAAACGACCATCGCCTGGGGGCCAACGAGGCCCCCCCGGCCATCATGTCGGCCTTCCTGGGGGCCCAACTCACCAGGGTCCTGGAGGATCTGGAAAAGGGCGTGACGACCAAGGGGACAGACCCCCAGTGGATGGACTTCGGGATAGACAAGATCCCGCCTGTCCTCAGGGACAACACGGACAGGAACCGCACCTCCCCCTTCGCCTTCACCGGCAACAAGTTCGAGTTCCGGGCCGTGGGCTCCTCCGCCAACAGCGCGACCGCGATCACGGTGCTGAACGCCATCGTGGCCGGCCAGCTCCTTGAGACCAAGAAGGACATAGACGAGGCCCTCAAGAAAAAGAAGGAGTTCAAGGACGCGGTGATCGAGGTCCTGCGCCGCTACTACAAGGAGTGCAAGGGGGTCTGCTTCGAGGGGAACAACTACTCCCCGGAGTGGGAGGCCGAGGCCAAGAGGCGGGGGCTCCCCAACGTCAAGACCACGCCCGAGGCCCTGGAGGGCTGGGTGAGGAAGGAGTCTGTCGGGATCTTCGAAAGGCTGGGGATACTCTCCAAGCCCGAGCTCCACGCCCGCCTTCACATCAAGCTCGAGCGCTACGCCAAGGACCTGGACATCGAGGCCAGGCTCATGGCCGAGATGACGAACACCCAGTTCGTCCCGGCCGCGGTCTCCTACCAGAACCAGCTCCTGGACTCTGTCCGGGGCCTGAGGGAGGTCCTCCCCAAGGAGCCGGCCTTGAAGGCCCAGGTGGAGTTCCTCAGGGAGGTCTCAAGCTCCATCGAGGCGGCCCGCCGCGGGGTCGCGGAGCTTCAAGCGGCCTTGGCCGCGGCCGAGAGGATCGAGGATCCCAAGGCCAAGGCCCTGGCCTGCTGCCACAAGGTGAAGCCCTGCTTCGAGCGGGTCCGCCAGGCCGTGGACGCGCTCGAGGGCCTGGTCCCTGACAAGGCCTGGCCAGTCCCGAAGTACCGGGAGATGCTGTTTTTGATTTGATGCCGACGCGAGAGGAGGTCCTCAAGGCCCTCAGCTCCTGCAAGGATCCGGAGCTCGACCAGGACATCGTTTCCCTGGGCATGGTCCAGAACCTCGAGATCCAGGGGGGGAGGGTGTCCTTTGACTACGTCCTCACCACCCCCGCCTGCCCCTTGAAGGGAATGATGGAGCTTGCGGCCAGGGAGGCTGTGGGAAAGCTCCCAGGCGTGACCGAGGTCTCCGTCAGGATGGCAGCCAGCGTCAGGAAGGACCCGCGCCTTGAGCGGGTGATGCCGCCCGGGGTCAGGAACATCCTCGCTGTGGGAAGCGGCAAGGGAGGGGTGGGCAAGTCCACTGTCGCCTGCAACCTGGCCGTGGCCCTGGGCCTCGAGGGAGCCAGGGTGGGGCTCATGGACGCGGATATCTACGGCCCGAACCAGCCCCAGATGTTCGGGCTCTCGGACTATGAGCCGCAGGCCGACGACCAGAACAAGATCGCTCCCCCCTCGGCCCACGGGGTCAGGATGATGTCCATGGGCTTTTTGATGGATCCAGACACCCCGGTCATCTGGCGCGGCCCCATGCTCCACGGAGCGATCACCCAATTCCTCAAGGACGTCACCTGGGGGGAGCTCGACTACCTGGTCGTGGACCTCCCTCCCGGGACCGGGGACGTTCAGATATCCCTCTGCCAGGCCGTGCCCCTGGTGGGGGCCGTCGTCGTCACCACCCCCCAGAGCGTGGCTGTCTCGGACGTGAGGAAGGCCGCGGCCATGTTTCGCAAGCTCAACGTCCCTCTCCTCGGGGTCGTGGAGAACATGGGCGAGTTCGTCTGCCCCCACTGCCGCAAGGGGAGCCGGATCTTCTCCCAGGGAGGGGCCAAGGCCCTCTCCGAGAAATACCGGATCCCGCTCTTGGGCTCCATCCCCCTGGATCCCCTGGTCTGCGAGACCGAGGAGCTCTGAAAGCCTGTGGTCTCCTCCCAGCCCGAGTCGGCCCCGGCCAAGGCCTTCAGGGAGTTGGCCCGCCAAGTCGCCGCGAGCGTGAGCGTCCAGTCCGTTTTGCACAAGCCGCTTGAGATCAAAGTCACGACCACGAAATAGACCTCCAGGAGGCCTCCCATGACCACAGCCACAGCCGCGAAAGAGACAAGCCCGATCACAGTCGGGACCCCCGCCCCTGACTTCACGCTCAAGGACCAGGACAACAAGGATTTCAAGCTCTCCGATTTCCTGGGAAAGAAGCCCGTCGCCCTCTTCTTCTATCCCCTGGACTGGAGCCCTACCTGCACCAAGGAGAACTCCTGCTTCACCCAGGACCTCTCTGGCTTCTCCCAATGCGCGGAGGTGGCCGCGGTCTCCAGGGACTCTGTCTGGTCCCACAAAGCCTGGGCCGAGAAGCTGGGCTTAAAGCACAGGCTGCTTGCCGACATGCACTTGAACGCGGCCAAGGCCTACGGGCTCTTTCACCCGGCGGGCATCAGCCAACGCGCGACTGTCCTCATCGACAAGAAGGGCCAAGTCGCCTGGGTCAAGGTCGAGGCGGACATCTCGAAGGAAAGGAACTACGGGGAGGTTTCGGAGCAGCTCAAGAAGCTGGCCTGAGACCCCTCGGAGCTCCAAGCGCCCCCGCTTCCCGGCGGGGGCGCTTTTTTTCAGGTTCGATCGCGAACGGCTCCGGAGCAACATCCTGCCCCTGGATCCTGACTTTTTCACTCAACATTTGCTAGCAAAGACGCCGGTTGACAAATCGGGCTTTTGGAGTTACGCTTTTGCTGACTTCAAGAGGGGTGTGATCGAATTGCTATTGAACTTTGCCGCCTTTCCCGCTATACTTGCTCAACTCGGAGAAAAGCATGAAACATTTAAATCTGAACTTGAGATTCTTTGTGGCCTTGCTGATGGCCTGTCTCTTATACACATCTCCGAG
>CAYLZQ010000046.1:0-9280 GCA_964388045.1 uncultured Elusimicrobia bacterium
CGGAACCGGACCGCGTCCGCCAGTCCGAGTTGCCCCGCGACGGCCTCGAGCCTGCGGCCGTTTCGGCCGACCCAGCCGTCCCAGGAAGGAATACGATTGAGACCGCGGTTTTGTTCCCCGCCCCCTCTCGACTCTCATAGACCCGGAGACCCCAAAATCTTTGGATCCGCCCTGCTTCATTCAGTATAGCAGCTCGTAGCGCCGGACGCCACGCCTGCTCTCCCAAGAAGTTAAGGAAGTATCTCGATGTCCTGGACCGGGTGGACTTCCCAGAGGCTCAGGCGCTGGATCCCCAGGACAGGGTCCTCGGGATTATACTCAAGCTCCAGCTCGTGGAACTTGTCCCAGTAGGTCCAGCCCCTGATCCTGATCCTGTCCCCGGTCTTGGGCTCCGGGATGCCGGGATGGAGCAGGCGCCACTCCGGCGTGAGCTCGATGTGCAGGGCCCCGATGTCGAAGGTGTAGTCCTGATCCTTGGCCTTGAAGAATCCGGTGACCCGCCCCTCCAATTCGACCCCGACCTGGACGTTGTGCCTGCCCGCCACTATGTCCTCGGCCGTGGTCCTGGCGTGGGACTTGGGGCGCCCGAGGCGGTGCTTCATCAGGAAGGCCTTGATCACTCCCAGGCCCTTGAACTCCTCAAGGGGGATGTCCTCCGGGAAAAAGGCCAGGGCCTCCGCATCCCGGGGCTCCGCTTCCGTGGGGATCCTCTCCGGAATCGCCAGGTCCTCCTCCAGGAGCCCGAGGAGCTCCTGCTCGCTTCGAGCCTCAGAGGCGGCCCAGCGCAGCTCGTCGGAGACGGCGCGGAGGAGGCCGGTCGCGTAGTCCGCGGCATACCTCCTCTTGGGCAGGTCCCTGTAGATCCCCTCCAGGCGCCTTAAGACCGGGGCCAGCCTGGGGGCGATCTCCCCCTCCTGCCTGAGGTAGTCCAGCCTGGAAAGGCCCCCCTTGGAATACTCGGCAAGGCCCTTCCCCTCGCCCTCCCCCATGACTTCCCTGTCGAGTTGCTCAGAGACGGTGCGCAGGTCCTTGCGCAGACGCTCGAGCTCCCGGCGGGCCTTGAGCCTTTCCTCCCCGGCCTCCTCAAGGGCCTGCCGGACCCCCTCCCCGGCCTGCGGGAGGTCTCCCTGGGCGAAAACCCAAGGAGTCAGGAGCAGGGCCGCCAAAAAGAAAGGCTTCATCCTCATGAACGGAGCAGGCCAAATATCTTACAATAAATCCCGCGACCTCATCCCATGCTCACTCCCTCCGCGCGCGCAGTCCTTGACTCCCTGCTCCCCTCCGGGGGGCCCCTGGGCCCTAGCCTCCTCGAGGCGGGATTCGAGGAGTTCTACAAGGATTTCGAAAGAAACGCTGTCCCCTCCCTGAGGATGGGCTTCAAGGCCGCGCTCTGGGCCGCCTTCTGGATATCCCCGCTTCTCATCAGGAGGCTTCCTCCCCTCACGCGCCTGGAGCCCGAAGCCCGCGAGCTGGCCCTGGAGGCCATGGGCCGCTCCCGCCTCTATCTCCTGCGCCAGATGCTGCTCCTGCTCAAGGCGGTCTCCTGCTTCTGCTACGGAGCCGACGGCCGGGTGAGGGAGGCCCTGAGCTTTCCAAAATCATGATCCTCTCAGGCGAGAAGCTGGAGCGACCCCTGGAGGAAGTCTTTGACTACGTGGTCGTGGGCTCGGGAGCTGCCGGGGCGACCGCGGCCAGGATCCTGGCCGATACTGGGCGGAGCCTGGCCGTCCTGGAGGAGGGGCCCGCGGTGGACTCCAGGGAGTTCTCCGACCTAGCCTATCCTTCCTTTAAAAGGCTACTGCGGGGCATGGGCTGCCAGACCGCCAGGGGAGGCGGCTTCATGCCTGTCCTGCAGGGGCGCTGCCTGGGCGGGAGCACTGTAGTCAACTCCGCCATAGTCTGGCGCCTGCCCGAGGAGGTCCTGGCGGACTGGAGCTCGGAATACGGCCTGGGCAAGGCCCTGCCCCCCAAGGAGCTCAACGAGAACTGGGACACAATCGAAAGGGAGCTTTCAGTGGCTCCCACGCCTCCCGAGGCCTGGGGCGAATTCAACCGCCTCATGGACAAGGCCAGGTCCACAATGCGCGTCTCCGCGGGCCCCACCATCAGGAACGTGCGCGGCTGCCGGGCCAGCGCGCGCTGCCTGACCGGCTGCCCCTACGGGGCCAAGCAGAGCATGGCGGTGAGCTACCTCCCCTACGCGGAGAAGAAAGGTGCCGCCCTGGTGACCGGGGCCAGGGTGGAAAGGGTCCTCTGGGACGGCGAGAGGGCCGCGGGAGTGGCCGGGAGCCTGGAGGGTCCTGGGAGGAACTTCAGGGTCTACGCCCGAAAAGCCGTGATCCTGGCCGCCTCGGCCATCCAGACCCCAGGCATACTCCGCAGGAGCGGGCTCGCCAACCCCCATCTCGGCGAGCACTTCCAGGCCCACCCTGGCTGCGCCCTGATCGGGATCTTCGACCACGAAGTGGGCATGTGGTCCGGGGCCACCCAGGGCTACGAGGCGGACCACCATCGCAGCCTCGGGCGCTTCAAGGTGGAGACAATCTCTCTTCCCCCGGAGCTGGTCCTGGCCCGGTTCCCGGGAGCCGGGAAGCGCTGGGCCCAGTCCATGGCCGAGGCCACCCAGGCCGCGATCTGGGCCGTGCAGCTCAGGGCCTGGGCCGAGGGCTCGGTGCGCGAGCGCCTCTTCGGCGCGAACATCCGTTTTGCGCCCTGCCCCCGGGACATGGTGAACCTGAGGAGGGCCCTGAGGTTCACGGCCGAGATGCTCTTTGCGGCCGGGGCCAGGGCTGTCCTGCCCGGGATCTACGGCCTGCCCGAGCGGCTCCTGCCCGGCGAGGCCTCGATGCTCGAGGCGGCCCCTGAGGACCCCTCCTGCTACGCCATGATCCTCTCCCACCTCTTCGGCACCGCGCGCATGAGCCCGCGCCCCGCGGAGGGGGTGGTGGGCCCGGACTTTTGCGTGCACGGGGCCGAAAGGCTCTACGTGATAGACTCCTCTGTCTTTCCGACCAACACCGGGGTGAACCCCCAGCATCCCATCATGGGGATCGCGATGCTGGCCGCCAGGCGCCTGGCGGAGGGCCCATGACCCGCTTCAGGGATTTGGCCGGGATGGGGGACTCCCGGCTTGAGGAGGTCTTCTCGTCGGCCAGGGGCCCGGAGCCAGAGGCCCTGGCTGGCTTTGAGTGGCGCGGCGCCAACACCCCCTGGTTCGCCTCCCTCCTCGGGATCCGGAAATTCATCAAGGGCTTCTTCCTCACGGAGGCGGGGGTGGAGGGCTACAACATCCCGGTCAGGCAGAACGGGCTTGAGGAGCCCTGGCTGCACAAGCCCTCCCCGGAAAACCCGAGGCGCTTCGGATTCTTCATGGTCGGGAAGGTCAGACCCGGTGGCCGCGACAGCCTCTATCCCGAGGCCCTCCTCCTCGACTACGGGGCCAGCCCCCGCAACCCCTGGTACCGCCCGGAGAGGGTCCTGCGCGATTACCTCGTCCAAAACCCGGAGAACCCGGAAATCTTGATCGGGAAGGCCTACCTGGCCCTTGGCCCGCGCGTTCCCTCGAGCTTCTTCATCCTGGAGAGGCTGCGCCCCACGGGCTGGAGGCCATGAAAGGACTGCTCCTGGCCCTAAGCCTCTGGGCCCCCTGCGGCTGGACTGCCGCGGGATCTTCCCTGAAGGAACTCAAGGTGCTCACCTTCAACGTGGGCGGCATCCCTATCGTTCACCCCCACTGGCAGAAACGCCTGCACGCGATCGGGCCGGCCTTGAGGGAGGCAGGCTACGACCTGGTGGCCCTGCAGGAGGTCTGGCGCGATAAGGACGCCCTGGCCCTCTCCCGCGAATCCGGCCTGCCCCACTTCGCCCGCTACGAGCGCGGCATCGCGCTTGGCACAGGACTCGTCCTCCTTTCCCGTTTCCCGATCCTGGAGAAGAGCCAGGCGACCTTCACCTGCAAGCCCTCCAAGCTAAGGATCCTCCAGGGCGAGGCGATCGCCAACAAGGGGGTCCTGATGGCGCGGGTGATGACCCCGGCTGGACCCCTCGACGTCTACAACGCCCACCTCATCTCGGACTACCCCAGGGCCCCATACCGAGCCCTGCGCCTGACCCAACTCTTCGAGCTCTCAGAGATGGTTGAGAGGCTTTCCTCCGACCGGCCCTTCCTCATCCTGGCCGACCTTAATGCTGGCCCGGGCGATTTGGAATACGAGGTCCTCAGGGACCTCCTGGGGCTTGAGGACCCCTGCCTGAGGAAAGGCCGCGAGCTCTGCGGCAGGACCGACGGAGTCAAAAGAGTGGACCACGTCCTCTTTCCCCGCGGGGGATCGCTCTCCGCCACGGTCCAGACCGCCTTCACCGAGCCCATCTCCGGCACCGTCATCCCCTACTCGGACCACTCGGCCCTGGAGGCAAGCCTGGGGCGAAGGCTCCTCTCCCTGCGCCTGAATCCCGACTCCGAGCGCCGCGCCAGGGCCTTGAAGAGCGTCCAGGCCGAAATCAGCGGGATGACGGAGGCCATGGGCCGCAGGGCGGGGCGAAGGGCCTGGATCCCGGTCTACGGCTTCCTCATGTCCCTGCGCTACGACCATCAGCTCGCCCAACTCTCCGGCCTCAAGACCCGGGCTGAATCGGCCCTGATCAGGGCCCTGGGCCGGGGGGTCGCGCGCTCCCGGTGAGGGAACTTTTTCGCGGGCTCGATCGTATCATAACTGGAGCCGGGAGCCGAGCGGCGGCCGCCCACCAGGACCAGCCTGCGGCTGCGCCCGCCAGCCCCGGCTCCGCGATTTAAAGATGGTAGAATGGGGCAATGCCGCGCCCAGTTCTAATCCTCGCGCTCCTGGCTTGGCTGGCTTGCCCGGCCCGGGCGGTCTTCCTGAAAAGCCAGATGGAGCGCATAGACCACGAGCCCCTCTTTGATTCGGAGTATTTCTTGGATCTGCTTAGCTTCTCCTATCCCGCCTCCTGGGAAGAGGACTGGAAGGCCTCGACCGGGCCGGCCTACCGGATCAACGGGGCCAGCCTGGACTGCTGCGACCTCCTGCTCCAGCAGGAGCTCAAGTTCCGCAAGAGCTTGAGCGAGGGCCTGTCCTTCCGGTTCCGCCTCGTCCAGCAGGAGGACAAGGACCGCCAGGACCTCCACCACTGGCTCGAGCTTGATCAGAGGCTCGGGATGGGATTCTCAGCCCAGGCCTTCGGAGAGCCCGCCTTCCGCAAGGAGGACGCGGACATCGGCTTCGGCCTGGCCTGGCAGGGCGGGGGCTTGAGGGCCGGCGCGAGGCGCAACTTCGTTGACTTCAATTTCAACGAAAGGGGAAGCACCAACCAGCGCTACAGCCTCAAGCCCCAGACCGACGAGCTCTCGCTGGAGTTCGCCCCGGGCGAGCACCGCCTGGAGGCCTCCCTGGAGCTGGACCATCCCCTCAGGCGGGAGGTCCCGGCCGAGAATAGGGTCTTCTCCTTTCGCCGCACGACCTTGAGCCTGGGCTGGAGGCAGGCGCCGGCCGGGGGCTGGGCCCGGAGCCTCCGCTACGGCTATGAATTCCAGAAAAAAGGGGACCTCTTCAACCCGGATCCGTCCATAGCCTCCCTGGAGTCGCGGCGCCAGGTCCATCGCCTGCTCGCCTCAGCCGAAGGCTCCCTGGGTCCCAGGGACCGCCTTGAGGCGGGCGGCCTTTTCCTGTCGCGAGCGGCGCGCGCGGACAACGCCCATGACTCAAGCGCCGGCTTCTTCCACCGGCGCTGGGAGCTCGAGCCCTACGCGCGCTGGCGCAGGAAGGCCAGGGATTGGCTTGAGACCGAGCTGGCCGGGTTCCTGGCCCTGGGCGAGAACAGGCAGCGCTCGGCCTCCGGAGGGCCCTCGCTCTACGAGGGAGTCGTGGAGGCCAAGCTGGGGGCCGGGCTGGAATTCCTCTTCGGAGCCTCAGGCCGCATCGGGCTCTACGGGAACTTCGACCTGGACAGGCCGGACAAGACCTGGGACGGAGGAAGCGTCCGGGCCCTGTTTCTTTTCTAGCCGCTATAAGGCTATTCCTTAATCCGGCGGCTGTGCCGGGCCCGAAGGGTCCCGGCCTAGATGCTCCCTCGTCGCTTCGCGAAATCGTCTCAGGCTCGGACCTCCAAATCGGACGTTATGTCTCGGTCGCAGCACTAGCGCTGGACGGCAGCCATCGCGGGAGCCGGAATATTGAGCACCAAAAGGTCCAGGAGCTGCCAGACTATCCCCGTGTCTCCGTAGAGCTGGAGGCTCAGGGGCTTTCCGTTGGCGCGTCCCCAGGCCCCGTTGGCGTAGACCTGGATGTCCACCTCCTGGCCGTTGGCCCTGCCCTGGACTCCGTTGCGAAAGCTCCGGAGCTCCACCTCCTGGCCGTTCGCCTTCCCGAAGACCCCGTTGCCGTAGTACTGGAGGGAAACCTCCTGGCCGTTGGCCCTGCCGAAGACTCCGTTGGAGTAGAGCCTGAGGTCCACCTCCTGGCCGTTGGCCCTGCCGAGGATGGCGTTGGAGTATAGGCTGAGTGCCACCTCCTCGCCGTTCGCCCTCCCCCGGACATAATTCGAGAAGAGCTGGAGCTCCACCTCCTGGCCGCCGGCTTTCCCGCTCACGGCGTTGGAATAGATCCTGAGCTCAAGAGGACTGCCGTTGGCCTCCCCGGTCGCGGAGGCGTAGGCGAATCGCAGGACGCCGGAAGGGCTCCCAGGCTTTTTCAGGGAGGAGGCCAAGGCCTCCAATCCGGGAACGACCGCCTGCCTCGCGGCCCGGAGCTGGAGGAAGAAATCCTCGGCCGCCGCGGAAAAGGCGTTGCAAATCAGAAGACCGGTCCCTAACGCAGCGAAGCTTCTTAGCGCCATAAGCACCCCCTGGGATCCCCCTCCAAGTCCCATCCGGGCCCATTCTGGCATGGAGAATAGGATGGGCCTTTAGGCCTAGGACATGAGCGGGCCTTTCGGGTCCATCCTAGCATAGAAAAAGACCTGGTGGGAAGCGGCCGGAGTTCGGCTAGACGCTATGAGGATTTCCTCAGCCGCGTCTGTGCCGGGCCTTCCTAGGCCTGGCCTAGGCGGGTTTCAAGAGCTCGAAGCCCTGGGCCTCGAAGTCGGGATCGAAGGCGCTGGATACTACTGAAAATCACACCTTGTGTCCCCTTTAAGGGACCGCACTTTCAGCGCCGCAAGTACTGACCCGTTAATGGGACCGAACTTTTTTCGCGTCCCATTCGTACTGATATGAGTCGAGCGCAACGAAGGCGCAGGCCGCTAGCCACGATTGCAGCAGGAGCAGGGTATTGGGATAGGCTAAGGGCCTGCCTCCCAGATGGGCAGGACAAAGAAGAAGCGCGAGCCCTTCCCAGGAACGCTCTCGACTTCAAGGCGGCTTCCATGCCTTTCGATGACATCCCGCGAGACCTTAAGGCCGACCCCGAATCCCTTGGCGACCTCCCGCCCCTCCTGCGCGCGGTAGTAGCCCGAGAAGATCGCCTCGATCTCGGAAGGCCGGATGCCGATCCCCGTGTCCTCGACCGAGATCTCCGCCTGTTTTGGCAAGCTGCCTTGAAGCCTGACTCGGACCGTCACCCGGCCGCGCGCAGGAGTGTATTTGAGGGCGTTCCCGATCAGGTTGCTCACCACCAGGGCCAGGGCCTCCGGGTCCGCCTGCAAGGGGACAATATCAGGAGGGAAATCCTGGATGACCCGAATCCCTTTCTCCTCCGCAAAGGGCCGCACCATCTCAAGCGTCTCTCCCACGAGCTTGCGCAGTTCCGTCCTTCGCAGCTCAAGCTGCAACCTCCCGGATTCCATCCTGGCGCTGTTGAGGAAGTTATGGGTCGTGATCCACAGGACGCGGTGGATGTTTTCCAGGATTCCGTAAATCATCAGCCTATCCTGGGGAATGCCGGGCCCTTCCTTCTCCTTGAGGCGCGCGACCCCCATGGTCAGGCCGGCCAGGCAGTTTCCGAACTCATGACTGACCACGGATAGCATCTCGCCCTTCAGGCGCGAGGCCGCGTGCTCCCGCTCCAGCGCGACGCGCAGGCGCGACAAGATCACGGCGACCGTCCAGAAAATCCCGAGCCTGACCGCGGCATTCCAATAGGGAACGGCTGGATGCGAGTAGGAGCGCCCTCCCAGAACCGAATCCATCATGAACCAGGCCACGGCCCCGGCCAGGGACATGCCCGCGCCGGCCGCAAGACCCAAACTCCAAGAGGCGAGGGAGATGGGCAGGAGGTAGAAAATGGAAAATGAGATCTCGATCCCGGTCAGGTAGTCCAGGCAGGCCACCAGCCCAAAGAGGGCCAAGGCGCAAGCAGGGGCAGCCGCCTTATTGCGGATCATGATAAGGCATCGCAAGAAGTCTTGAGTCGCGCCTAGTCGCCTCAGATCGCCTGGTCCAGGTCCTCGATCAAGTCCTGGGGGTCCTCGATCCCGACCGAAAGGCGGATGAGTCCGTCCGAGAGCCCGCACTTCAGCCTCTCCTCGCGCGGGATGGAGGCATGGGTCATGGTGGCGGGATGGCCGATCAGGGACTCCACTCCCCCCAGGCTCTCGGCCAGGGCGAAGATCCTGGTCCGGGTGATCATCCTCATGGCGCGCTCAAGGCCTCCCTTGAGCTCGAAGGAGATCATCCCCCCGAAGCCCCTCATCTGGGCCCTGGCGAGCTCATGCCCCGGGTGCTGGTCGAGCCCGGGATGATGGACCCTGGAGACCTCGGGATGGGCGAGGAGGTGATGGGCTATGGCCAGGGCGTTCCCGCAGTGCTTCTCCATGCGCAAAGGCAGGGTCTTGGTCCCGCGCAGGACCAGGAAGCAGTCCATGGGCCCCGGCACCGCCCCGACCGCGTTCTGCAGGAACTTAAGCCTCTCGTGGAGCTCCGGACTCTCCGTCACCACGCAACCCCCCACCACGTCCGAGTGGCCACCCAGGTACTTGGTGGTGGAATGGACCACGAGGTCGGCCCCCAGCTCGAGGGGCCTCTGGAGGGCCGGGGTCGCGAAGGTGTTGTCCACCGCGACCAAGACCTTGCGGCTGCGGGCGAGCTCGCAGAGCCTCCTGATATCGGCGATGCGCAGCATGGGATTGGTGGGGGTCTCGATCCAGAGGAGCCTGGTCCTGGGCCTGAGCGCCTCCGCCACCGCCTTGAGGTCGGTCGCGTCCACGAAGTAGAACTCCAGGTCGAAGCGCTCGAAGACCTTCCTGAAGACCCTCTAGGTCCCTCCATAGAGGTCGGTCGAGGAGACCACGTGGTCCCCGGAGGAGAGCATCTGGATGACGGTCGAGGTGG